>CAZYZZ010000061.1:0-6663 GCA_964651995.1 Microcaldota archaeon | reverse complement strand
TGGGCAAGCCTTTCAGTCACGCTTTGCCAAAACTAAATTTTTATTTTTTCTCCTGGTTTTGGAGCAACAGCATCATAACCAAAGTTCTCGTTCAGCTCATCTGCGAATCCTTGCGTGTCATCCCCATGCACTATTACTATCTTTTGCGGATTTGCATGCTTTATGAAGTTCAGTATGTCTGATCTTCCAGCATGTGCAGAGAGGTCCATGTAATCAAATGGAAGATCAACATGAAGTTCTTCCTCATCTTTCATTATGAATCCCTTGTTCTGCAGATACCAGCCATTTGTCTCTTCAACACAATATCCAGTAAAGATCAGCTTGGAATTCTGGTTTGAGTGGAACAGGTAATTCAGGATAGGCCCCCCATTCATCATTCCTGCAGTTGAGATAATTACTGACGGCTCTCTTGTTGCATCCTTCTTATCAGGGATTCCCTCGACCATCCTCACGCTTTTCACTGCATTTCGCAGTTTCTTTGCATCTTTAATGAATCTTGGATATTTCAGGTATACCTTTGTTATCTCACGTCCCATCCCGTCGACATAGACTGGGATGTCCTTGTCATAATGCCTGACCAGTGCAATCAGCTCCTGGGTTCTTCCAAGTGCAAATGAAGGAAAGAGCATGTTTCCTCCTTTATCCAGAGTTTCATATATCTGTTCCATTATTTTTTGCTCTGTTTCTTTCCTGTTCGGGTGTTCCCTGTTTGCATATGTGCTCTCAATGATCAGGGTATCGACATCTTCAATGTACCTTGCTCCCTGGTGCATGTGGGTATCCTCACATTTGAAATCACCGGTATAGACTATCTTCTTATTCTTGTACTCAAGCTGGACCAGTGCTGATCCGCTGATATGCCCAGCATCATACAATGTGAGGTCTGTCTCTCCTATGGCAGTTGTCTTCTTGTATTCGACAGGATTGAAGTATTTGAGAGCCTTCCTAAAATGCCCGAGCCTGTATGGAAGCCCGTCTCCCATGATCTTCATCGAGTCTTTCCACAGTATCTCTGAGATGTCTCTGGTGGGAAGGGCGCCATACCATTTGATCTTGCCGCCAGTATAAAGTGCAGGGATGCATCCGCTGTGGTCTAGGTGGGCATGGGACAAAACTGCACAATCCGGATTGACATTCGTCTGCTCCGGGAACTTTGCAGTTCCGCTCTCATCAAAGAGTTTTATTCCATAATCAAGCATGATTTTTTTGTCTGTTTTAAGGAGAAATGCGCTTCTTCCAACTTCTCCAGATGCACCTAGGCACTCCAATTCCATGTTCTTTTCCTCTCCTAGAAAGTTTTTATAGTTTGCTTGATTTATCCAGAGCTATGGAAAAGGACAATTCCACCATAGCAATTCCTATCCTTGTGCTCGGGATACTCTATATCTTCAGCATCCTGTTTTTCCATCACATAGAAGGATGGAGCTATCTGGATGCTGCATACTTTACAACCTCTACAATCTCCACTGTTGGCTATGGGGATATTGTTCCTATGACTGACTATGGAAAACTTGGAAGCATGATCCTGACCTTCTCAGGAGTTGGCCTTGCATTTTACATAATAACCAAGCTCTCATCCCTTCGGGCCAAATCATTCGATCCGCATGTCCAGAAAAAACTGGAAGTCCTTCGCACATTCACCATGCAGTCAACAGGTATGAAGCCAAAACAAATTGCCAAACTAAAGAAAAAACTTCTTGCAAGAGATAGAAAATGATTTACGATCAAAAATTTTCCAGAAATTCATATTCTGAGGATCACCAGAGGCAACTGAGATCAGCGACCTATGCAATAGTGGGCCTTGGGGGAACCGGAGGTTTTATCCTTGAAAACCTACTTCGCCAGGGGGCTGAAAAATTCATCTTTTTTGATCCCGATCGATTTGAGCTGACAAACTTCAATCGCCAGATCCTTGCAACTGATCATACTATTGATCAAAAGAAGACAAAAGCAGCAGCAGAGCGCGCAAAATCCATCAACAAATCTGTGAAAATCAGGCGCTGCGGAAAGTTCAGCTCAAACCTTTACAATGCAGATATTGTAATTGACGGATCTGACAATGTTGAGACCAAGGTGCAAATTGCAAAGGCAGCAAGAGCAAAGAAAATTCCGTATGTGTTCTGCTCTGCAAGTTTTTCACGCGGAATTGTTTCCATATTCAAAAATTACAGGTTTGAAAAGGCATTCAACATTGATCCGGATCTCGAATACAAAAAATGCGCAAGCATAATCTCTCCTGCAGCTTCAATGGCAGGCTCCCTTGCAGCATCGCAGGCAGTCAACTATATTATCAGGAAGCCCTGCATCAGAGCTCCCAAAGCACTGTTCTTTGATCTTTTCAAAAAAGAAATATTCTGGAGGGCCGAGCTTGGATGAATAATTTCTTCATTGTGGAGCCCTGCACAAGCTCAGGAGGCTTTGAGATCAAGCTCCAGGACAGAAAAATAGATCTGAAGCTTGCAGAATCAGCTATTTCAAAAATAGGAGAAGTGGTTGCAAACAGTCCTGTTGTCCTTCTTGCAAAGATCGATGATTATTCGGTGAGCTTTTATGCAAGCGGAAGGATGATGGTCAAGAGCGATAAAAAGATGAAGCAGGAGCTTATTGACAGGCTTGCAAAGAAAATTATTGATGGATTGACATCCGGAGGCGCCATATGAAGATTGATTTTCATGTTCATACTGACGCATCTTTTGATTCAACGATCAAGGCAGCAGATCTTGCAAAAAAATCAAAAAAGCTGGGCATTATTCCGGCTATTACTGATCATAATTCCACTACCTCAAATTCCAGGATGAAATCTCTCAAAGTCCCCTTTATTCCAGGCGAAGAAATCGCAACTGACCGCGGAGACCTCACTGCACTTTTTGTAAACGATCTTATTCCAAAAAAAACTCCGTTTGCAGAAGCGCTTGATCTGATCCATGAGCAGGGAGCTCTTGCATATCTTCCGCACATGTTTGACAAAACCCGCTATGGCGCGGTTCCAACGGAAAAGGAAGCCTCCAAGATTGACATAGTAGAAGTTTTCAATTCCAGATGCCTTTCAGAGGTCTACAATTCCAGGGCAAAAAAGTTTGCTCAAAAACACAAGATCATCCCTGCTGTTGGAAGCGACAGCCATTTCCTGTTCGAATTTGGAACTACATATACAACTCTTCCTGACTTTGATCTGGATGATCCAAAACAGCTTCTAAAATCACTAAAATCAGCAAAGTTCACTACAAAAAAAGCCCCATTTTATGTTCGAGGAACCGCTACACTGGTCAAACTAAAGCGAAAAGTTCTAGGATGACTACTTGATTTTACGCTTTTCTTTCTTTGGTTTTGCTTCCTTTGACTTTTTACCCAGTTTTTTCGCGAGTTCCTTTCCCCTTTCAATGCTTTCAATCATGCCAAGCGCTTCTATCATTCCTTCTCTAACACCAACAAGGCATGATCCCTTGCGAACTAATGGCTCTGTATGTATTGGGATATCTTCAATTGCCATCCCGTCAATTTTTTCCCTTGCCGCATCAAGATTCCTAAATTCTCCTGGTGCAGTGCTTCCAATGATCATCATTCCACTTGCAAAGACATCAAATCCTTCTTTTTCCAGGCGCAGTGTCTCCATGCCTTTATCATGGCTGATGGTAATATCCATTCCTTCTGATCTTCGAAGATATCCAGCACTGCCCGATGCAACAGCGGCACCAAAAGCATCACTTACAATTACTCTCAGGAATCTTCTGTGCGCCTTTCTTTTTGTCTCAAGTCTTTGCATTGCTTTTTTCTCTTCTGCCTTTACTGCTGCCATCTCAGGAATCTGCTCTCTTATCATCTCCTGCATGACTTCAATCTCTTTTTCAATTGCCACAATTTCACTGACATCTGGTTTGCTCCTGGCATATTCTGCCTTTGCCCTCTCAAATATTTCTGGTTTTTCAAGAGCTTCTAATGCCGCGCTCAATAAGGCAAATTCATGTTCATCCCCGCCTCTGTCAGGATGGAAACTTTTTTTGAGGCTTTTTGAAATGTATTTTATTATCATTCTCAAGCCTTCATCATCAAGCTTTCGCACAAGCATTGGCAAAAGTCCAAGTGTTTCAAACGGATTTGTCTTATATCCTCTGATGCTTCCTTGCGGCACCATAGCTTTTTCCTTTGACTCTTCCTCTTCTACCTGACTCTCTTTCTTTTTTGGAGCTGTTTCTGCTCTCTTTGCAGTTGTCCATTCTACTTCCTGCCTTTCTGGTCCTTTCACTATTTTCAAAGGCTCAAGCTCAATTTTCTGAGTGACTCCAAAAGTTTTTGTTTTAAGCTCTCTGTCTACTCCCAAAAGAGCTTCCCCTTCGATTAAAAATGGTGAGAAATATGTTCCATCTGTAACTTCAGTATTCTCAAGTTCTATTGAGCTTCCGCCAACAACAAAACCACTATCCTTGCCATCAACGATTATCTGGCCATCTTCTGCTATTGTTATATCCCCGTTTTTCTTCTCTTGTTCTAATCTTTTTTCTAATTTCTCTCTTCTTCCCAATGCTCTTTCAAACATTTCTTCCTGCCTTCCAAGTTTTGCATTGGTTTCTTCCAACCTTGCTTCTGTCCATTCCAAACGCTCTTTGTTCTCTTCTCTTTTTTCCTTGCTTCTTGCCTTTTTCTGCTTCTTTTTATAGAAATCTACTTCAGATTCCCATTGCTCTTTACGCCTTCTTGTATCTGCTATCTCTCCAAGCATTTCATCCTTGTTGATCTCATCTTCCCTTGGGAGCATATTAAGACTTTCAATTATGCCAACTGCCTCAGGTGTCACTACTTTTATTTTAGCGCCAGGTGCAAATCTTAGTGGGATTGCCTGAGATTCTTTCATATCCATAACATCAGAAAACAGATCATCCACAGGAATATGGTGGCTTACTCTCTTATTAGAATAAAATGCAACAGCATAATTCTCAGCCAGCCCTCCCTTTTTCATCTCTTCTGTAATTTCATTTTTCTGAGCTTCGCTTTTTCCAAGGACTCTTTCTACTGCTTCAAGACGGACTCCAAGGCTCTGCAGCTCTCCCTCTGCCCTTCTAATATCCTCTCTTCCAGGGCCTGATTCAAGATATTTCTGCTTTGCATCTTCAATGTCAAAGCCGCTTGCAAGCTGTCTCATTGCTTCGTTTATCAGAGTTGATTGAAACACATCCCCATCATTTCGGTCTGGATGAAAAATAAAATTCAGGGCACGGCTAGCCTCCTTTACCAGATCCTGGATCTGTTCTGTTTCCAGTTTTCCGATTAAGGATGGCAGCAGTCCCAGTGTTTCGAAATGAGATTTCAAATCAATACACTCTCTTCCTAATTCTCGTCGTAGAGTCTGCCTGCTTCAGTTGCAAGAACATCATCTGTCCTTCCAAGCCCCTCAGTTTTAATTTCCCTCAGTGCTTCTTTTGGGAGCACTTCACGGTCAACCAGAGCTTCAATCTGTACTGGCCTGAGCCTCTTGTACAAGCCTGATCGCTCGTTCAAAACAAGTCCAACTGCATTCTCTTTGACAAAGTTTGAAAGCGCTTTTTGGAAAAAGAGTTTTACACTGGCCTCTTCGCTTTCACATGCAGTTATCTCCTGTGTATTTACTGCAAATTCAACGAATGCCTGAATGTCCTTCTGATCATAATTGAACAGTTTGAAGATCTCAACAACAGTCTCAGTGCTAAGGGCAACTTTCTTTTCTGCTACTTCTGCCTTTTTCCCAAGAAGCATGTCTTCTGCAGCCTTTGCATATGCTTCTGTTGCTGCAAGTTCATCTCCGTCATGCTCTTTGACTAGTCTTTCCCATAAGTTGTCAAGGTTGTCATCCTCTTTCTGTACTGCTTCTCTTACTCCTGCCCTTGAAAGTTCTTCTTCCAAATGCCTTGAAAGTGCATCATGGGCCATGCTTACAGTTAGGGTTTCCTTCTCTCTTCCACTGTAGCTTCCATCTTCAAGAAGAGCAAGATCAACACTAAGTACATCCTCAGTCTCAAGCTCTTCTCTTTGTGCAACAAGTGCCATCTTCTTCAGATCTTCTGGCTTGTAAATCTCAAGATATTCTGATGTTTTTTCCTCAGAAATTCCAAGTACTGGAGCAAGTTTAGGAGCCTCATCTACTACAATCGCAGTCATTGTTTCTTCTGCACACGCTTCATAAGCAGCAGCAATTTCCTTTTCATCCCCAGGGCTCAGTTCCTTTTTTGCAAGAATTGCCAAAAGTCTTGGTTTAGTTGATGCAAATCTCAAGAATCTGTCCTGTCCTTCTTTTGGGACTATGTTCCCAACAGCTCCGCCCATTGTAGGTATATCCTGACCCAACTCACGTGGCTTTGCCTTCTCAACCTTTTTCTCTGGTTGCTCTCTTTTTCTCTTATCAGTTTCTAGTGCCATTTTCAGACCTCCTTCTAGCCATTTTCTAATAGATTTTGTAACATAAGATTTATTTATAACCATCGAGAGCTTTTTTTGACAAAACTACAAATTTTAATAAAAAATTGTATTCATATCTGAAGTTTCCTCGTACTTTGTATTCAATGCAATGGGAATCAGATTCCTGGCCAGCGAAACATATTTAATAATACAATAAGACTCCTTGCTGATGGCGGGTGAATTTCCAGGTGTCGAGATTGCAGTAATTATTGTCACTGCTTCTATCTTGCTCGCTGG
>CAZYZZ010000060.1:0-6665 GCA_964651995.1 Microcaldota archaeon | reverse complement strand
AGGATGGCAAAATGCTCGAAACACTCATAGTCAAAAAAACAAAACCAAAAAAGCTCAGAAGACCTGTTCTTGTTACCGGACTTCCTGGAATCGGCCTGATCGGACAAGTTGTTGGAAGATATATGGTTGAAGAACTGAAGGCAAAGAAAATAGCAAATCTTGTATCTCCTCATTTTCCGCACCAGGTCTTTATGACAAAAAGAGGAGGAATCAGAATCATCAAAAACAGCTTTTACCTATTTAAGGGAAAAAAGCGCGATCTTGTTTTCCTTCTTGGTGACATCCAGGCAATGAGCTCCCCTGGACAATACGAGGTTGCAGGGAAAATTATCGACTACTGCAAGGAGCTCAAAATAAAAGAGATCATAACTGTTGGCGGATACAGCACTGGCCAGATGGTCGAGGAAAAACGCCTGTTTGGTGTTGCTACTTCCGATAAGCTCAGGAAGAAGTTTGGCAAGATGGGTGTTATCTTCGGAGAAGCCAAAGGCTCGATTGTAGGTGCAGCAGGCCTTCTTCCTGCCATTGCAAAAATAAATGGCCTGGATGGCTCCTGCATCATGGGAGAGACCCATGGAAGCTACATTGATACTGCAGCAGCCAAACTGATAGTTGTTCTTCTCTCCAAATATCTCGGAGTTCCTGTGAATCTGAAGCGTCTCAATGAAAGGGCAAAAGAAAGCCAGAAGATACTCAAGAAAGTCCAGGAAGAAGTCCAGAATGCCATGGAACAGCAGGAAGAAGCAGCATCCAGAAACGTTTCGTACATAAGATAATCTTTTATTATTTTTTCTCTTCATTTCTCTGGGGGATGAAATGAGAGGCCAAATCAGTTTCGAATATCTACTTGTGTCTGTTGTTGCACTTTTTTTATTGTCCATTTCTGCAGCATCATTGATCAACATCAAGGAATTTTCAGATGTTTCAATGGAAGATGCCCAGTTCAGGCTATCTGCAGGAAAACTTGCAAATACAATAGCAGAAGTCTGCGCTCTGGGCTCTGGAAACAAGCGCACTATCTTTGTGAAATCAGTTTTTTCTGTTGATTATGATGAGGGCATTGTTCAAATTACAAACAGCACTGCTGTCACTGCACAGGTTCCATGCGAAGTTATTCCAGAAAAAGACCTTCAGGACATGATTGTTGTTGAAAATAATAATGGAAAAATAAAAATCAGATGACAGAAAGTTTTCCGAATTTACCAAGGGTAAGCTGCGGTGTTCCCTGCCACTCATTGCAGTAGCCATTCTCGAGTTTTACCTTTGATCCTTCCTTTACCTTGTCGATTTCATCATTCCACAAAACAAGCGTGATTGATCCTGTATCATCCTTTAATGTGAAGTTGGCAACTCTGAGTTTGCGTCCATATTTGTTGATTTCTCGCTCATTGTCTTTTGAGACTACTTCTGCTTCCAATTCAATACTGCCAGTACCTGGCTTTAATTCACTTATGTTCATAATTCTACTCAACTCCGATTATACGGTTGTTAAGAGATAATACTTATAATACTTTGGTGGCCTATTTGAATTCTATGGATATAGTCAGAGATATTTATGTTGATCATCCATTTCCAAGGAGAGATCCTGAGGATGAAAGAAAAAGGCTCAAGGAGTCTGCTTTTGGACAAATTGAACTGGTGAAAAACCTTTTTTGGGGAGGAAAAAAAGATAAACTGAGAATCCTTGATGCAGGCTGCGGCACCGGGGATTTTGTCATATATGCTGCAGAGCAGCTCAAGGACACTGAATCAGAAATAATTGCGCTTGATATCTCCGAAAGCGCACTTGACATTGTTAAAAAAAGAGCAGAGATAAGGGGCCTGAAGAATATCAAATACGTTTGCGATTCTCTTTTGAACATCCCGAAACTGGATCTTGGCAAGTTTGACTATATTGTCTGCAGCTCTGTACTACCTCATCTTGACAGCCCCTCCGAAGGTCTGAAAATACTTCGGGATGCTCTTGCCGAAGATGGCGGAATGGGAGTGCAAATCTATGCAAAATACGGCAGGTATCCGATTGAAATACTTCAGAAGGTAGTCAGGAAATTGCCAGAAGAGGATCTCAATAAGAAAATCAGGAATGCAGAAGAACTTGCATCTTGCCTGCCAAAAAATCACTGGTTCAATATTCTGACGCAAAATGCAAAATATTCTGAATTAAAGTATGATATGGCACTCAACGCATACACAAGTTCCTACACAGTGCCGCAATTGTACGAACTGGTTAATGGTGCAGGTCTCAATCTCATCAGGTTTCTAAATAAAATGGAATACGATCCATCATTCTATGTAAGGGGGAAATTCCCGGAATTCAGGGAATTGCCAGCACCAGAACAACATGAAATTGCAGAGCTCTTAAATAGTCGGATAGTAAAGCATCTTTTCTTCTGCACAAAAAATTCATATAAGCTTCCAAAAATGGATCCTGAAGATGACCTTTTAATTCCTACATACGCACGCGGATCTCCGGAATTCAGCGAATCAAATGGCAAAACCTTAGCAACATTCAAAAACCTGTTCAAAGTCAGCTTTGAAGTTAACCCAGTACAGGCAGAGATTCTAAGGCAGATCGACGGAAAGAAAAACACCGGAGAGTTGCTTGAATCTGTTACTAAAAAACTTACAAAACCAAAAGAAACTGTTCTTGATGAATGGAAAGTGATATTCAAGCATGCGGATCTGGTCGACTTGGTTGTTCTGAATATGCCATAGCTTTATTGGGCTTGAGGAAAACATTAAAAGATCAATATTCTCCATTCAGTAATATGAGAAAAGCAATATATCTGCTCATTGCCGTATATGGTCTGCTGGCTTTGGCATTTTTTATCTATTCATTTTCTCCAGGATCCAGAATGCTCTTTGGTCCATTTGACCAGATGATCGCTGGTTTTGCAGAGTCCGGGCAGCAAACTGCATTTCCTCTTTTTATCGCCCTGTTTCTTATCATTCCCCTGCTTTTTGCCTTTGTAAAACTTGCTCCTGCAATGAGCCAGATGACCGATTCTTTCACATCAAATCTCTTGCAGTTATTGACTACTTATGCAGTGATGAAACTTACTGTCTTTGTATTTCTTCTTTTTATTGCATATCTGGTCGCATCCGGAGTTAGCATGGTCTTTTACTATGAACTTGATGTCGTTTCTGAGCGGACTTTGGGCCTTGCAACTATCATCTTCCTCGGGATGCTAACAGAAATCATAGCAATAAAACTGCTTCATAAGAGAGCCAATGATCTTGACTACAAAATTCTTGGGACAAAGATTGAACTGACTCCAGAAAAAGAATCATTTGTTGCAGGAGAAGAGCTCAAATGCGATGTGATCCTATCCTTAGAGAGGCCTATCTTTGCTGAAGGATGCTTTATTTACATCTACCGGATTGGAAGTCCGAAAAACAAACTGGTGGATGTAGTCCGGCTTTCTGGAATGAAACAATATAAGGATGGGCAAAAATTCAGTCTTTCATTTAAGATTACTCCAGAAAATCTCAAAACTTCAAGCGAGGTCTGGGAACTTAAGGCAAACCTGCATGTTCCAATAAGTTCCTTCTTCATTCCGCGTTTGGGTGTAGCCAGAAAAAAGATCAGAGTCAGCAAATAAGCCTCCGGAGGGATTTGAACCCCCAACATCCTCCTTCCTCGCTTTTGGGAAAAGCGAGACCAAAACTCGATTTCCAAAAGTTACAAGAGAGGCACTCTGCCGTTGAGTTACGGAGGCATTTCTGATTTTATTTTAAATTCAGAAAGCGCTGGTCTAGTATTAAATTGAAAATGTTTTAAATATCTCTTTCTTAAATTCGCTTCTGGGACTGGTTTATTGCAGTCTCTTATTTTTACTGGTGAGCCTATGGATATCGAGACTAAAATTGACCTAGTTAAACGAAAGCCAACCGAAGAAATTGTTACTGAAGAAGATTTGCGGGCAATATTTGAGAATTATTCTGCTCCCAAACACTATATCGGCTTTGAAATATCAGGTAAGGTTCATCTTGGAACAGGACTCTGCACTCTCCTCAAGCTTAAGGATTTCAAGAAAGCAGGAATAAAACCAACTGTTTTTCTGGCAGACTATCACTCTTACATAAATGAAAAGCTTGGCGGAGACCTTGAAAAGATCCGCAAGGTTGCAAACGGATATTTCAAGCATGCATTTGTTTCACTTGGTCTTGAGGATGTCGACTATGTTCTTGCAAGCGACCTCTATGATGGAGATTACTGGAGAGAAGTCCTCAAAATCACCAAGGACACTACGATAAAGAGAATGCTTCGCTGCATTACAATAATGGGTCGAAGTGAAACCGAAGGGACATCTTCCTCTGCAATCCTTTATCCTGCTATGCAGGCTGCAGACATCTTTATGCTGGATGTCCAGATTGCGCATGCTGGAATGGACCAGAGAAAAGTACATATGCTTGCCAGGGAGCTCTCACATACTTACAAGAAACAGATCGCAGCAGTGCATGGCCATCTTCTGCCAGGTCTTCAGGGAGCGCAAAGAATGAATCCGGACCAGGTGCTTGAAGCCAAGATGAGCAAAAGCAAGCCATCAAGCGCTATCTTCATCCATGACAGTGAAGATGAGATCAAAAGCAAGATCAAAAAGGCATACTGCCCTGAAAAAATCCTTGAAGGAAATCCAATGATAGAATATGCAGAATACCTTACCCTTCGTGAGCGCCCAATGAAGATCGAGAGGCCTGAAAAATTCGGAGGGGATCTTGAGATTAATTCTTCAGAAGAGCTCAAGGAAATTTATTCTGCAGGAAAGCTTCACCCAATGGATCTCAAAGGCGCTGTTGCAAAAGAGCTGATCGAGATGCTCGCGCCATCAAGGGAATATTTTGAGAAAAACAAACATTATCTTGAACAGATCCAGCCAGTTGACATTACTCGCTAGGACTTTACCTCAAGAAAGTTCCGGAGTATCCTCTCTCCATTTTCAGTATGCCAGACTTCAGGATGGAACTGGACTCCGAATATCGGCCTATCAACATGCGCCATTGCCTCGATTTCGCACGTATCTGATCTTGCCAGTTTCTCAAAGCCTTCTGGAAGCTCTGTTACCTGGTCAAAGT
This sequence comes from Microcaldota archaeon, assembly GCA_964651995.1. Classification (GTDB taxonomy): domain Archaea; phylum Micrarchaeota; class Micrarchaeia; order Anstonellales; family Bilamarchaeaceae; genus Bilamarchaeum. The sequence goes on along the minus strand of CAZYZZ010000060.1, from coordinate 1,589 downwards.
GGGAAACCCAGACTTTCAGCTTTCTTGGAATGCCACTGAAGATCCTTCCGTCCTTTTCTATCTCAATTTCCCCGGTTCCGTATTCTGCACTCTCTCCTTTGTCCACTTTTCCTCCAAACACATGTGCTATCATCTGGTGGCCATAGCAAATCCCAAGAAGCGGCAGCCTGATCTCTCCATCACGGACTTTTTCGCACACGTAGCTTCCAAGATTGGGTGGCTCCTTGAAGACAGACTTTGGCCCTCCGGATATTATGATTTCTGAAATTCCTCTTTTCATCAGATCATCGAAAATTGACTGATCTGCCTTTGCATAGAGCATTTCAGCCTCATAGCCCAGTTCCCTTGCAGTTCTTTTGATCAGGTGTGTGTACTGGGAGCCATTATCAATAATAAGAATCATAATTTTATTGTGAAAGAGAAAAAATAAAATTGCTTGCTGGTCCATTGCGACAAAATTGCATGAATGTTATAATAGTTCTACAAAAATGATCTAAAAATCAATCAAATTCAGCACATTCACATTTTTTGCAAATCTCTGTTTTTCCACCCTAATTCTGGTAGGTTTATAATACTTTCTTCCTAAAATCACCTTACTCGGGGTGCTAGTCACATTGCTGGCGTTCTAATTTAATTATTGGGTGGTCCTGCTTGGTCAAAAAGAAAAAACAAGATATGTCTTCAATTGATGTTTTGGCCCATTCGCTTGTTCCTGAAATGAAGGTTCTGGCAGATGGAGAGAAAACTAAGGTGCTCAGCAAGTTTGGAATTGATGAAACTCAACTTCCAAAGATTCCTCTTTCAGATCCGGCTGTTGCAGCTTTAAGCGCTGAAGTGGGCAACCTTATCAGAATCCAAAGGAATGATGGTACCGGCAAGTACGTGACTTACCGGATAGTCATCGAGGGTTAATCCATTCATATTTATAGGTGTGTAAATGGTAGAAGGACTTATTGAATCTTATTTCAAAACAAACTCTCTGGTCAATCAGCAAATTCTTTCCTATAACAAATTTTTGGATGTTGGTATCCAGCAGGTAGTAGATCGTATTGGGAAAGTTACAACAAATGTTGATGGGTTTGAATTGAAACTTGGAAAAATTAGAATCGAGCAACCTAGATATTACGAGGTTAAGGGAGGATACAGATCAATTCTTCCAAATGAAGCAAGACTTCGAAACCTCAGTTATTCTGCACCAATTTTCCTTGAAATTATTCCTGTTTTCAATGGTGTTGAAAGGCCTGTTTACTCTGATGTATTTATCGGAGAAGTTCCTGTTATGCTCAAGTCCAAATTGTGCTATCTCTCCAACATGAGGCGCGACGAACTTATTGCAAACGGCGAAGATCCGGATGATCCGGGGGGATACTTTGTAATAAACGGAAGTGAACGTGTCCTGACTTCAATAGAGGATTTGGTTCCAAATAAACTTATGGTTACAAAAGAGAGGAAAGGCATTGTTTCAAAGATCTTCTCAACTCACTATGGATTTCGGGCAAGATGTGTTGTTGACCGAAATGCAGATGGTCTATTCACAGCAGAATTTCCTTCTACTCCAGCCGGAATCCCAATGATCCAGGTCCTCCGGG
>CAZYZZ010000059.1:0-6665 GCA_964651995.1 Microcaldota archaeon | reverse complement strand
TTGCACCAAATTTCTTGAAGTTTACTTTCATGGTTTCACGGAGAGAAACAGGGATGGTAACAATATAAACACATAGCAAATGGGAAAGAGTGGAGAAAAAAGTATCAATACCTGCATATTTTATATTATATTTGATAGACGAGGGGATCCGATAGCGCAATAAGATATGTGAAAAATAGTGCTAAAAAAGGAGATAAATCTGGACTTTTTATATCGTGCTAAAAAAATAGATAAAGAAAAAAATCAGAATACTTTTTCTCCGGTGTAGACCTTGATTCCCTGCGGAGTTACCTTGAACGGAACCAGATCCCTTGAGTGGTCAGTACCTCGCATTTTGAAGATTTCAAGTGCCCGCACCCTTCGGTCTTCCCGATCAAGGTTGTAGAGGTTGATGATACCGTCCATAACAAAATGCTCGATATCATACTTCATCTCATCCCGTTTTGAAGTTGAAGCCTCAACAGTAGTAATTGAAGTCACATCAAGGTTCCTTAGAAGGGAGAGGAACTCGAAAAGCGTTTGCCTGTATTCGATTTCAGTTGCAAATGACATCCTGATCATTGTAGCAGAATCAATTACAGCCCTCTTGATCCCGTTTGAAGTTATCCGGTCTTCAAGGATATTTGCAACATCCTCAAGATCAAGCTTATCCGGCTTGACAATCTCAAGCTTTTTGTTTGCAACAAGATCGTTAGTATCTGTAAACATAGGAAAAGTACTTTTCATATTTTCGAGGATATCCTCGGTTGTTTCTTCCAGTGAGACATAAAGCCCGGGCTCTCCAAGCTTTGCTCCCTGATATAGAAATTCAAAACAAAATGATGTCTTACCTGCACCAGGTCCACCATAAAGCGCAACGTGCCGTCCTGCTGGGACACCGCCATTTAGCATATCGTCCATTCCTGCTATTCCTGTTTTCACTCGATCCATATTATCACGAATCAAATTCTCTCTGATAAAATTTATTAATATTGGTCAAGAACTAATAGTGATGGAAAAGACAGATATATTGCCATGGACAGAGAAATACAGGCCCAAGAACCTTGATGAGGTTGCAGGGCAGAGCGAAACAGTAACCAGCCTCAAAGCATTTGTAGAGGCAAAAAACATGCCCAATATGCTTTTTGCAGGACCGCCCGGAGTTGGAAAAACAACATGTTCACTTGCTCTTGCAAAGGAGCTTTATGGAGATTCGATTGCAGGAAATTTCTTAGAGCTCAATGCAAGCGACGAGCGCGGAATCGATGTTGTCCGGGGACGGATCAAGGATTTTGCAAGGTCTGTTTCACTTGGAGAGGCTCCATTCAAGCTGATTTTCCTGGATGAGGGTGATGCCCTTACTTCTGATGCGCAGCAGGCACTTAGAAGAACAATGGAAGCAAACTCAAGAGTAACAAGATTTATTATTTCAGCAAATTATTCTTCAAAAATCATTGAGCCAATTCAAAGCAGGTGCGCAGTATTCAGGTTCATGCCACTTCAGGAAAAAGAGACAAAGGAATCACTTGAAAAAGTTGTCAAGCTTGAGGGACTGAAGCTTGATGAAAAGGCATACTCTGCGATTTTCTATGTTTCAGAAGGAGATATGAGAAAGGCATTGAATATCCTGCAGGGGTGTGCCATGCATTCAAAGAACATTAGCGAGGCGCTTGTTCATAAGATCAGCTCAAGGGCCATGCCAAAGGAAGTAAAAACAATGGTCGAATGCGCGCTCAAAGGAAACTTCAACGAGGCCAGGACAAACCTTGATACACTGATCATTTCATACGGCCTCAGTGGCGAGGACATACTGACCCAGATATACCGTGAAGTGCCAAAGCTTGAGATCGAAGAAAAAAAACGCATGCGGCTAATTGAGATAATAGGGGAATACAACTTCAGACTAGTGCAGGGTGCAAACGAGCGCATTCAGCTTGAGGCTTTACTAGCGCAGTTTGTAAGCGTGTGATGATGCTGAAGATATTTTTTCTTTTTTTAATAATCAACATTGCAGGTGCGGCAGTAGTTGCACCAACCATTTATGAGCAGCGCGACCTTGGAACGCCGTCGCTGGAAGAGTTCACATATTCAATTAGCGTTGATTGCACTTCCGCATCAATACACCTCCATGTTCTTGACGAGGAATACGAACAGGTTGAAGGGGCAAATACATACCTGAAGTACATTGATTTTGCACAGCCGCTCATTTCATCCGGTGAGACTGACAAGGAGGGATATTTCCTGCACAAGCTTCCTGGAAATGTGAAACTTATGAGGGGGTTCTTTATCCTTGTCATTCAAAAAAACGGATTCAGGAACAAGGAGATTCATTTTGATATTGGAAGGTGCTACAATGATGAGGTCCCTCCAAGCGAGCCTGAGAAGGAGGCTCCTGAGCCGGAAGAACCAGAAGAGCTGCCGCCTGAAGAGAGCACTATTCCTGAGCCTCCGGAGCAGGAAAATGAAACTGAAGAATTAGAGGAAAATACAACTGAAACTGAGGAAAACGGGGAAAGCGCACCGGCAGAACTCTGTCCCGGGATACTTGCATTGCTTATACTTTATAAATTCTTCAGAGGATGAAACATTCATGAAATACCTCATATTCCTATTACCTATATTGCTGCTTGGATGCGTAAGTGATGAGCGGATGACTGAAAATACAACTGAAAACATAACCGAGAACATAACTGAAAATGAAAACGAAACTGTTGAGCCGGAATGCGCATGCACACTTGAATTTGATCCTGTTTGCGGAGAGGATGAAGTGACATACCAGAACAACTGCACAGCAGAATGTGCCGGCGTTGAGATACAGTACAAAGGCAGATGCCAGGTAGAAGGAGCTGAGATCGATGATCAGAGCTGCGAAGACAGCGATGGAGGAGTGCAGATCCATGAAAAGGGAACAGTTACTGCTTTTGGAGCGACATTTGTAGACAGCTGCTCTGGCCTGCTTGTGAAGGAATACTATTGCGAGGATAGGGAAGCAAAAAGTTCAATGCATGAGTGTCCAGAGGACTTCAAATGCGTGGATGGAAAGTGCGTTCGCGGAAAAATAAAATGCACAGACACAGATGGCGGAAATGACATTTATGAGGCAGGAACCGTGACAATCCAGGGACTTATAGAAGGGCTATACCTCGACAAATGCGTTGACCATACGGTCCTGAAAGAATATTACTGCGAAAATGACGAGCTTGCAATTAATGAAGTGGAGTGCGAAATCGAGTGCAAACAGGCCAGATGCCTGCAGTAATAACATTAAAAACAAATAATGTCAAATGCTTGGTATGGGATTATTTTTCATTGTGCTTGTTCTTGCCAGCCTAAGCATGGCATTTACAGTAAATCCGGATTATATAGGAGTCCAGGATACAGGAAGCAGCAGTCTTCCAACAATGGACGTTGACATCACAATTGATTGTGAGACCAAAGACCTGATAGTAGAGGCAACTTCTGATGATGAGCCTATCGAAGGCGCATCAACTGTCCTGTTTTATACTGATTATGGCTACCAGCCGCTTCCAAACCCTGGAAAAACAGGAAGTGACGGCTCAGTAACTATGAGCGTTCCAGGAACAATAAACTTTCTCACAGGGCTTTTCATACTAAGGGTGGACCATGAGTCATACCAGAGCAGGGAGATTGAATTTGCATATGAAAAATGCTTTGAAGATCCTCCGCCGGAACCCGAACCAGAGCCTGAGCCAGTAGTTGAGGAGGATCCTCCCGAGGAAATGCCTTCTCCAGAAGAGCCGGAAGAAACAGATCCACCGGAAGTCACTGAACCTGAAACCAATGAAAGCACTCCGGAAAATACCACAGAACCAGCAGATGTTCCTGAAGAAACAGAAGAAAGCACTGCAGCATGCCCAGTAGGGGTCCTTTTGCTGTCAATGCTTGCAATTAGAGTGATAAGATGAAGAAGATTTTACTTGCAATATTACTGATTTTTGGGATGAGCTTTGCAGCCCAGCTCATGACATTTGATGTTGATATAGAAAACACATGCGATGAAGAAACTGAAATAACACGTGTTACTGTAACCAGCGGAAGCAGCAACCCAGTAGAAAACGCATATGTAAAAGTAGAAGACATTGATCCGTGGAAGCAAAAAACAAGTGGGCTTGTAGATAGTGATGGAGTATTTGAATTCGAAGGATGCGATGATACCTGGAATGTCACTGTAAGCTATGGCGGCTATGAGACAAAGCAGGTGACTGTTGATCTTGGTGAGTGTGGCAGTTGTATTGCCCCGCCTGAACCAGAGCCCGAGCCTGAGGAAAATGAAACAGAATCAGATCCGCCTCCGGTAGACCCTCCTGAGGAAAATGAAACAGCACCTCCGGCAGTAGATCCTCCGGAATCAACCCCTCCGCCAACAACTCCGGATCCAGAGCCTTATGAGCCAGAGGATGAGGAGCCGGAAGAGGAAACAAATGAGAAAAAGCCTCTTCCATGCTGCACATCAACTGCGATTCTCCTGGGCCTGGTTGGACTTCTTGCAGTCAGGTTGAAGGCATGAGAAGCGAAGAGGATTTCATAGGAAAGGTGGATGTTCCTGATGATGCATATTACGGTATATTTACTGTTCGCGCACAGAAGAATTTCAGGCTAAGCAGAAGCAAGGTGCACATGGAACTTATCCGGGCAGTTATATTGATCAAAAAATGCGCAGCACTAGCCAACATGGAGCTTGAGAGGCTTCCAAAAAAAGAAGGAGATGCCATAGTCCAGGCTGCAGAAGAAGCGCTTTCCGGGAAATTCGACAATGAATTTATCATCGATGCATTTCAGGCAGGAGCAGGAACTCCTCTTCACATGAATGTAAATGAGGTTCTGGCAAACAGGGCAGAAGAAATCCTAGGAGGAGAACTTGGAAAGTACAGCATGGTCCATCCAAACAATCATGTAAACATGTCCCAAAGCTCCAATAACGTAGTTCCATCAGCAGTAAGGATCGCTGCAATAAAACTGTCAGGGCCTTTGATCAGCGAGGCAAAGCAATTGCAAAAATCCCTCGAGAAAAAAGCAGAAGAATATTCCAAAACAATAAAGATCGGAAGAACGCATCTCCAGGATGCTGTTCCTGTTACCTATGGCCAGACTTTTTCAGCATGGGCAGCTGCTCTTCAAAAAGATATAAAGTCGCTTGAAGCTGCAACAGATGGGCTGCGGGAGCTTGGAATTGGCGGAACTGCTGTTGGATCAGGAATAACAGCACATCCGAAATTCAGGGAAAAGATAGTTGAATTTTTGAACAATGATGTAAAAGTTGCTATGGCAGAAGATGCAATTGAGATGACCCAGAACATGAATGATCTTCTGGAATTTTCAGGATCAATGAGAAGATATGCATCTACTATTTCAAGAATTGCAAATGACCTTCGCCTTCTCTCATCAGGACCAAAAGCAGCAATTGCAGAAGTGATTCTGCCGGAAGTCGAGCCAGGCTCATCCATTATGCCGGGAAAGCTAAACCCCTCTGTTCCAGAGGCAGTGAATATGGTCAGCTTCCAGGTGGTTGCAAATGACCAGGCAGTGCTGCTTGGCGCGCAATCAGGACAGCTTGAGCTGAATTTCTGCGCTCCGCTGATTGCACACAACATCATCCAGAGCCAGGAGCTGCTCACTAGTTGCAATAAGATGTTTAGAGAATGCATTGACGGAATCAAGATTGATGAAAAGCAGACCAAAGAGAATTTCGACAGGACATTTGGATATGCAACTGCTCTGAATCCATATTTAGGATATTCGAAAGTATCAAAGCTTGTGAGCGAGGCTTACCGCGAAGGGGTAACACTTAAAGAACTTGTTGTGCAAAAAGGAATAATGAGCAATGAGGATCTTGAACAGATTATCGCTACTGCAAATGGCCCTTCTGAGATTGATCCAAAAATCAAAGAGAGGATAAAATGACTGATGTAAAGGAAAGTGAAGGATTCAAGAGCCTCTCCGAGCTTTTTGACAAATATAAAAAGTTTCATTTTGATCTTGCAAGGAAGGTTGATTACAAAGAAATTCCGAACTGGATAGATTTTGCTGACAATAAAGTTGAAAAAGTTCTTGAGAAGGAAAAAGGCATCTGGGACAGCATCAAGGAAATGTATATTATCTACATTCTCTGGACAGCTGTTTCGGTCATTGGCCTATGGTATGTGTGGGCAATCTATGGATTTTTATTTGGAGCTGTGCTCCTTGCATTCCTCATAAATCCAATTGCAGTGGTTGTTTTAGCTGCATTCATCCTCTATCTTCTACTGTCTCCGGCACTTGGATTGCTTTGGAGCACCATCACGTACTACATAGTTGCAAGAGCATTAGGTGGAAAGGGATCTTTCAGAAAAACAATGTCAATAATTGTAAAATCAACCGGAGCTTACATGATCCTCTCTGCAGGAGTGGTATTGTCATACGCAATAATCATCGGATTTGTGATATCCCCAATCCTGTATGCAGTATTGCTCTATATGCTCTATTTGCAATATAGAGGGATAAAACACGTACATAAGCTGAGCAGAAACAGGTCAATAGGTGTAATTGTAGGAAGCATGCTAGTTGGCTTTGTGATTTACTTCGCATTAATATTTGCAATATACATTAGCGTCATGGCGCTAATTGCAGGTGTATTATATGTCTGACTTTGACAAATATCTGAATAAATATACGGAATATGTTGACAA
>CAZYZZ010000058.1:4577-6754 GCA_964651995.1 Microcaldota archaeon | reverse complement strand
ATGTTCTTGATAACTGCTCCGGTATTCGGATCATAGACATCATAGTACAGGGTGAGGTTTTCTGAGGACTGGTTTCCTCCAAAGCTGGTATTCAAAGTAACATTCTCCACTATTGGCGGGAATGCAGGCTCTGGAGGGGTGTAATTTCCAACCCATGGACCATAGTCAACAATGTTAGAGCTTACATTTCCGCGATCTGCGCTGCTGTATGGGTATTCGGCTCCGGTATCACCATAATCATCACTGTTTGAATCAGATATGTTGATGTCATTTGAGAAGATGTCGCTCCAGTAGTTACCTCGGGCGCAAAGAGCGCAGGTTGTGCCGTTTGTTATGTTGAACAAGTTGGTTGCAGAATCAGAATATGCCTGAAGAACCAGACTGTCTGTGAAATTATTGAAGTAGACAAGAGTATTTGTTCCACCAGTTATGTTCAGACCAACAGAGTTGTCAATAAGCGTATTGTTGCGCAGAGTATTGTTGTTTGCGCTGTTTATCACCAGTATACCTGCTCCTGCAGTGTCATTGATGGAGTTGTTCTCTACAATCGAAGTTGTTGTGCCGTTGAGCAGAATTCCATATTCATATGGATCCATGAGGAAATTCTGTATTGTTACATTGCTCTCTGAGCCCACATGAATACCATAGGTCTGTGATGAATCGAATCCGTTTACCGAGTATCCTGAACCATTGACAACTATGTCAGATGCATTGATTATAAGTCCGTGCTGGGGACATGCAGCTCCACCGGTGGAATTGAGAAGATCGCCTGTAAGGTTCAGATCAGAATTTACTACTTCACCACAATCAGGAGATGCTTTGAACTGGTGTGCCTGTGGATGATTATCATAGATTCCAGTTCCAGAATCAACCTCATATGGAGAATCGCAGAGCCCATCCAGGGGTGCAAGATCAATGCAGCCTTTTGATTGGGAATCATAATTTCTCCAGTAGTTTCCGACATCAGAGTTGTTGAAGTAGTTATTGCCATATGCAAGAACCTGGTCAGCATCACGTCCTATGAAGTCATTGCCCCAGATCCTGTTGTTATTCTGTCCTGCGTTATTGTACAATCGAACTGCGTCCTGGCCAGTGATATTGAATACATTGCCAGTTATGTTCGTTCCGGTAATAGGATAATAATAGAGATAGATACCTATGTCATTGCTTGCTTCAAAGTAGTTGTTGCTGATTATATTGTTATAGGCCGGCCTATCAATATATAGATGATAATTAGAGCCGGTATCAGGCAGGAACCTGTTTCCATCAACTATGTTGTAATCTGAATCATCCAGGAACATGGAGTAAGTCTGTGCGCTTGAGAAATTGTTGTTCAGGAATCTTGAATAGTCAACTGCTATGGTGTAGACATTGTATGCAAAATCATCAATTGTGCAGTTCTGGACTGTGAAGTTATTGAGATAGCGCAGGCTCATGGCATTGCCGGTAGTAAGGCCATTGTCAAGAGTTCCAAGGCCGTTGCAGTCAAGAGTAACATTGTCAAGATACCATGCTCGGATACTATCAGCCTGAGTGGTGGAAGTTGTCACTTTCACAGTGGCTCCAGGAGCTGCGTTTGCAACAGCATCTCTGATATTAGTTAGATTTATGTCAGTGCCGCTTGTTGTGCCACCCCATTCCCAGGACCCATCATATGACTGGTTGACCTGGATGACAGATGCATTGGGAAATGGACCGCAGTCTCCAAATGGCCTCTCATAGCCTGCTCCATCAATATATGCATTTCCAAGTGCTCCGGATCCATCATCAACACAGAAGTTGTTGTTTACAATCCTAAGCTCTGTTCTTCCTGCAGTGCTCTCTGTTATCTCGATTCCCCTCTGGTAGAATGTGTTTTTCCAGATATTGTTGTTGTTCTGGCTTGCATGGCTGTAGAGGGCGATGGCATGCTGGGCTGATATGTTGAATATGTTCCCGGTTATGTTGTTGCCTATTGAAGGCTGATAGTCCAGGCGGAGACCCCAATCATTGCTTCCTTCAAAGTAGTTGTTGCTGATTGTATTGTAATAGGCAGGATCATCGACATAGAGGTGATAGTTGGAGCCAGTATCAGGCAGGAACCTGTTTCCATCAACCAAGTTGTAGTCTGCAGCATCTATGTACATGGCATAAGTCTGGGCACTTGAGAAGTTGTTGTTCAGGATTCTTGAATTGTC
>CAZYZZ010000058.1:0-4477 GCA_964651995.1 Microcaldota archaeon | reverse complement strand
ACATGGCATAAGTCTGGGCACTTGAGAAGTTGTTGTTCAGGATTCTTGAATTGTCAACTCCCACTGTGTAAAGGTTATATGAGAAATCATCAAAGACACAATTCTGGACTGTGAAATTGTTTAGGTAGCGCAATTCCAGGGCATTGCCGGTAGTAAGGTCATTGTCTATTGTTGCAAGGCCATTGCAGTCAAGAGTTACATTGTCGATGTACCAGAGACTGTTAATCTCAGGGAAAGTTCCTGAGGCAGACACATTGACTTTTCCTCCTATAGGGACATTGGCAAGGGCATCCTGTATGTTGCTCATGTTCACTGTTGTTCCATTTACAGTTCCCCCCCACACAAACTCATTATTGTATGATTGGTCTACTCCTACTGAGGATATGTTTGGGAATGGACCACAGTCAGTTGCAGGCCTCTCATAGCCTGCTCCATCAAGATATGCATTTCCAAGTGCTCCGGATCCATCATCAACACAGAAGTTGTTGTTTACAATCCTAAGCTCTGTTCTTCCTGCAGTGCTCTCTGTTATCTCGATTCCCCTCTGGTAGAATGTGTTTTTCCAGATATTGTTGTTGTTCTGGCTTGCATGGCTGTAGAGGGTGATGGCATGCTGGGCTGATATGTTGAATATGTTGCCGGTTATGTTGTTGCCTATTGAAGGCTGATAGTCCAGGCGAACACCAACATCATTGCTTGCTTCAAAGTAGTTGTTGCTGATTGTATTGTAATAAGCAGGATCATCGACAAAGATATGATAGTTGGAAGCAGTATCAGGCAGGAACCTGTTTCCATCAACTATGTTGTAATCTGAATCATCCAGGAACATGGAGTAAGTCTGGGCACTTGAGAAGTTGTTGTTCAGGATTCTTGAATTGTCAACTGATATTATATAGGCATTGTATGCAAAATCATCAAAGGTGCAGTTCTGGACTGTGAAGTTGTTGAGGTAACGGACATCAAGGCCGTTTCCAGTAGTAAGATCATTGTCAATAGTTCCAAGGCCATTACAGTCAAGAGTTACATTATCAAGATACCATGCATTAACACCATCAGACTGGGTGGTAGAAGTGGTCACGTTGACAGTGGATCCTGGCGCTGCATTTGCAACAGCATCTGCAATGCTTGTCAGGTTGATGTCAGTACCGCTTGTTGTTCCGTTCCATTCCCAGGCCCCATCATATGACTGGTTGACCAAGATGGTAGAGGCATTGGGGAATGGCCCGCAGTCTCCAAATGGCCTCTCGAGGCCATATGTCATCAGATCAAAATATGCATTTCCGATTCCATTCACACAGTAATCGTTATTCGCAACTCGCCCTTCAGTTCTGCCAGCCCATGAATCAGTAGTCTCAATTCCTCTTCCATGGAAAGTATTTCTCCAGATATTGTTGTTGGATGGAGTATTGTCAATCATAATAGCGTGCTGACTGGCATAAGTAATGTTGAATGTATTATTTGTTATGTTGTTATAGGTTGCAGTGCTGTAAATACGGACACCTGTATCAGAGGTTGACTCGAAATAGTTGTTTGATACTGTATGGTAGTCGCTCTGGTATATGTAAACGAGTATGTTTCCGTTTGTTGAATCCTGATAGAATGAGTTGTTGTCAACAGTAATGTTTGAGCTTGCTGCTCTCAGGTAAACAGAGTAATAGTCAATCTCACTGAAGGTATTGTTTGTGATCGCACCATTGTCCCAGTCGGTCTGGAGATCAATACCATAATCATAGTCAGTAATGTTACATCCGGTTATAGTGACGTTTGTCTGGGAACCCTCAATCCGGATTGCTGTTCCTGCGCCATTACCATCAAGAGTGGTGCTATTGCATGTAAGTGTAAGGTCCGATCCATTGATCCTTATGACTCCGTTGCTGTCAGCGTCATTAACAGCAAAGGTACCAGGACAGATTGTAGTGCTATTGTTGATATACAGGTTGTCTGCAGTCACATTCACACAGGCATCATTGTATGCATAATCAACATCCTCTCCAAAACTGAACTCAAGATAGTGTTTTCCAGGTGTCAGGACCCTGCTTGTCTCGCTTCCTGTTTCGTTGCATGTGTAATTTTCATAAACTGCTGTGCTGGTTGCGCTTTCCCATGTGTAGCTGAGGGGAGTTGCACCGCACATCAAATTGAGAAGGCGAAGATCCTCGTTGTCATTCGAATCGCTCCAAGTTGTTCCGCTCACTGCACGGATTCTAAGGTCAGCAGTTCCATATGTCGTAAAGCCGACTGTCCAGGTTCCGCCAACTGTTGGATAGGACTGTACATTGATAACAGAAATGTTTGCTTCTCCAAAGCCCGGATCATCAGGAGTTATCGTCAGGGCGTACTCCTGGCCAGGAACAAGGTCTGTCCTGATAAGTTTCCAGTTTCCATCGCTGCAGGCTCTGGAATCAAAATCCCATGCAGCGCATTTGTAGAGTGAGTTTCCAGTTGCTACTATTGATACGGTTGCTGAAGTGAAATCAAGTGCAGATGGATCAATGGCATAAACAGAAAGCCATGAGACTCCCTCAGGAGCAGAGATATTCTCAGGAACATCATCTATCCGAAGGAAAGAGTTCTTTGATTTGAGATTCTTGAATATGATCTTCTTGAGAGGGCCTTTTTTCGGAACGACCTTGATATTTCCATATTCTGAAGTAATCTTCTTTCCGATCTTCTTCCCCTCTTTGTCGATTATACCGACATCGCCGTCAAATTCAACCCCAGCAGCATCAAAAGCTTCGCCGGTTTCTTCGAACAATGGTTCTTCTTCTGGATCAGGTTCTGGCGGAGGCTCTGGCTCTCCCTCGCCTTGCGGTTCAGGAATTGGATCAGGTTCTTCATCCTGGAGTTCTGTTACTTTTGCAAGAATGGAGATTGTCTCTCCTGCCATCGGAGGCCGCGCAAGTCCTATGATGATCCAGTTGCCATCGCTTTTGCTTACAGTAGTGTAGGAGATCTCTTCCGGATTCCCGTTATAGTCGATAAACTGGATAACTAAATTCGAAAAATCATCTTCAAGGCCAGGCATGTGGCTGATTTCAAGTATGGATGGGTCATATTCTGAATCATAGGATGCGCCTGCAGTAGAGAGGACATTGAGTTTATAATCCTCTCCAGGAACAGTGAGATTTACAACTATCCACTTGCCAGCCTGCATTTGTGATATGGTATAGCTCGCTGGATAAGTCTCATTGCCGGTTGCAATCTCAAGAAGCATATTTGAAAAATCCTGATCTAGTCCCTCGACATGACTGATATTGACCAGCTGCGTGAGTGCAGCCAGCACTAGGATTACTCCGATGGGGGTGGTTTGGCCTTTCATTGTGGGATTCCCTTCCTTTTTTTGTCTCTTCGTCTTCTGTAGATTATGAGCAGTAGCAGTATGACCAGTATTACAAGTGCAAGAGGCCAGCATGGAAGCTCTGGCTCTACACGGATTGGAATTATGTCTTCTGGAATTATTGGCTCTGGTTCATCCGGAGATGGTGCTGCGCATTCCTCTACCCTATAAACTTCAATTGTTGAACAATTATTAAGATCAATACATTTCTGATACCTGTATCCATCCTCGCATGGACCCCATTCCTGGCAATAAAGTTCAATTACACAGGAGGTATCATTCACTGCTGGCGGAGTTGGTATTTCAGGCTCTGGTTCTGTTCGATTATAAACCGGAATGCCGCTTCCTCCGCCACCGCCTCCTCCGCCAGGAGGCTCTGTTGGTGTTTCTGGTTCGCTGCACTCAAGATCAACAGTAACATAGTAAGTTGTGTTTGTTGCATTCATGGTCGGAAGCATTAGCTGGAAATCAAATGCAGATCCATTGAATCCGATCTCATCATCAACAACACGGGTGATTATTACGATATTGTCGTCCTGATCCTGAAGATAGCCCATTCTGAAAACTGATGCGATCTGGGAGTTTGTATAGATGGTTGGAACTCCGGTGATTGTTCCGTAGTTGTTTGTTTCGAAGCTGGTTGAAAACACTAATGTGTTTGATGCGCTCTCAGAAGTCTGGTTAATAAAAATATCAAGAGAGGAAAGATTCCCCCTTGACAAAGAAGTTATTGTGGTGGACGAATTTGAAAATAACAGATTGATATATTCGATGCCATCATCACAGTCTTCAGAGCTTGTGTTGATGGGTCTGCAGTCTACTTCACCTGGAACAGCAACAAAGGAAAGCGGGACTTCCGGATCCGGATAGACCTGGCCGCAGCTGCCATACCAGACAGAATCAGCCTCGCCGCTGGCATTTGTACCAGTAACATTGCCACCTTCGCTGGTAGCCTGGGCAAAGACCATACCAGGCAGAAGAACAAAAAGAAAAATGAGATAAGATAATCTCATCGTTTCTTACCCGCTGCTTTCCTTGAACCGACCAGGTATACTGCTGCAAGCAATACGACTACAACTAGAGTGACTAGTGCAATCAGTAGCAGCGGAAGTCCTTCATCCTTTGGCAGATCTACTACAA
>CAZYZZ010000057.1:0-7003 GCA_964651995.1 Microcaldota archaeon | reverse complement strand
GTATAATTAGGATAAAGGGGGATGGTACACCAAAGGGCTCCATCCCACCTCCCACTCTTCTCCAAAGTGGAGTGGAAGTAGGTTAAATCAAAAGAATTTATATAGCTAAATTTTCTCCTCGAAGCATGAAAAACATAAAACTTCTTTTTTTGCTCCAATATCTGTTTTTTAAATCTTACCTGTTCATATCTGCCATGGCAGTTGAGAGACGTTATAAATTCAAGACAGAAGATGATGGGAACATTGTTCCCCTGATCGGAGTACTCATAATACTTATTGTTCTTGTTGCAGGAGCGCTCTATGTGCTTTTGACAGCAGGAGGAAATGGTACTGATCCTGATGATCCATATATCGTTGTTCCGGATGTAAACGACACTCCGGATGTCAATGAAACAAATCAGACAAACGTTACATATGTCTGTGATGATTCTTGCCATTTTGATCTTGCCATTCTAAATGAAAGTGTTGATGAGTGCGAGCTTATTTCCAATGAAACCCTTCTTCAGGATTGTTATGAGCAGCTCTCTGATGTTTCACTTGCTGCCTGCCTTGAAGTTCTTGATCCTGATAAGAAGGCTTTCTGTACAACTGCATTTGCACTGAATAATGATGATATTGACCTTTGCGATCTCTTGGCAGAAGGAAGAGATTCGTGCAAGAAGGCAATAGATCCCTGTTTCTCATCCACAAACGAGCCTTTGTGCAGGGCGCTTGATGAAGATGATCCAAGCTACTGCATGTATGATTCTGACTGTCTTCTTGACTACAGCATGGAAAGGGAGGATGTCGAGGGCTGCAAACTGATCCAAAATCCCGTTGTTGCAGCCGGATGCGAATCAGCAATCAAGAAAACCGATAAATGTGATGATCTTGATCTTCAGTCAGAGAGGGATTATTGCTATGAGGTTTATGCACTATATACTGATGACTACAAGGTCTGCACTTCCATAACTCCGGACACTAAATACCGGCTGAACTGCCTTTCCCTGCTAGCTGTTAGCGAAGGGAACCATTCTGTTTGTGTTGAAGGTGGCCTGAACCTTGATTATCGCTGGGCCTGCTTTACCAATTATTCGCTTATGGCACATGATCTTTCCGGCTGCGAGGATATCCATGATCTGGCATCATCTAACAAATTCAACTGCGTATTTGAGTATGCCAAGAAATACGGAGAGCCGGATGCGTGCGAGCTGATAGAATCCCTTCCAACAAGGGATACCTGCTACCAGGGCACAATCATCTATTCTGCTGAAAACCTGCAGCCAGACCATTGCGGGGATATCACTGACTTTAACTGGAGAAATAAATGCTACAATGAAGCTGCAAAGAAATATGATGATGTTTCTATATGCGATGGCCTGGAAGAAGATTTTGCGCACCAGGCATGCGTTGATGCATACAATCTCTACAAAAACTAATTTTTTATTTTTATTAAAAACTAGAAAATTAAAATAAAAAAAAGATTATTTCTTTTCTTCTTTTGCCTCGGACTTTTTCTCTTCCTCAGGAGCAGCTTTCTTTTCTTTCTCTTTCTTAGCCTCAGCCTTTTCTTCTTTTGCCTCAGCCTTCTTTACTTCTTTCTTAGGAGCAGCCTCAGCCTTTTCCTTTGGCTTTTCTTCCTTAGGGGTCTCCTTAGCTTCTTCCTTCTTGGGCTTTTCCTCTTTTACTGCTTCCTTTTCCTCTGGTTTTTCTTCCTTGGCCTCAGCCTTTTCATCAGTTTCTTCCTGCTTTGCCTCTGCAGGTGTTTCTTCCTCCTTTTTCTCTTCCATTGGCTGCTCGAAGTATGATATGTTGTATTTGAAATCCTCGTATGATTTGATCGTTCCCTGGGCCATCATAAGCTCCCGGGTCAGTATATAGAAGACAAGTGCAAGTGATCTCTTACCCTTGTTGTTGACAGGGACAACAAGGTCAATATTCCTTGTTTCGTTGTCCGAATCGCAGAAACCGATTACCTTTGCTCCTGTCTGCTTGCTCTCCTTGATTGCCTGCCTCTCACCTTTAGGATCACAGACAATTATGAGCTTTGGCTCAATGAACTTTTTGTACTGGATGTTTGTCATGGTTCCAGGAACATATCTTCCTGCAATGACATTGACTCCTGTGAGTGCTGCAAATCTGCTTGCCGGATTTCCTGAATAAATACGGGATGCCACTACTGTAACTTCCTCTGGTCTGAACTGCGCAACAAATTTTGCCGCTTCCATTATCTTGTCTGCACTTTTGCGCAGATCAAGGATATACAACCCGTCATCTCTTCTCTTGAAGATGAATTCTCTCATGTCATTGGTTCTCATTTTTGTACCAATGTGCACTCCGGCTTCCAAAAACAATTCCTGCTTAACAGGCATTCCATCTTTTGATTCTTCTTCTACTTTTTCTTCTGTCATTTTCTTACCTCCTGTTTATGATCCATCCAAGGATCAAATGGGGCCGCTAAGATTTACTCTTCCAAGCCTCAGGTGTTTGTTGCTTAGAAGTTGAATTTCTGAAACCTTTTAGCCAGTTTTTGATAAAACTTTTTCCTAAAAAGTTTTCTCAGATGACGTCCACCCCAAGGACGCAGGATACCAGGTTACCTCACGGCCCCCTAAATTAGGGTGTTAGAATCTTTGTCCGTAGGGTTTAAATAGCATCCGTCGTGATCACTTCTGACCTTTCTGCTACTGCTTCCTCATGAATGAGGCAAGCGCTACAGTCAAAAGAAGCACAAATCCCGGTCCGCAAACATCTTCTTCCGATGCTCCGGAAGATTGTCCAGAGCTGCATTTCCCGTTTATGCACCGGCCCATGCCAACAGAAGCGCAATATTCATCGCTTGTGCAGCTTTCAACCGCGCTTTCAATTTCACTGCTCAAGTTTTTTCCTGGTTTTCCATCAAAAGTCGGCCCTGCCTTTTCCAGAGGAATGGTATGAAGATAATGTTCTTCTTCAAGCACATAATCTATTGCTTCAAGCGCCCTGCTCTCTTCAGAAAGATTTACATATTCCTCATATGGCATTGATGAGACTACCTTCCAGCTTCCATCTATCCTGTGAAGAAGCATAACATAATCGAGTTCGAATTCAAAATCCTCTGCTCCTGAAACTGATGCATTGAGCGTATATTGTGCCATTGAATAGTCAGATTCTGTAAAATACTTCAGATTGCTTACTGTGTAATGGTCGGTATCATATGCTTCCCAAATCCCAAGGCTCAGCTCTCTTATATGATCTATTTCGTCCTCTTCCATTTCGCTCGTATCAATATGATCCATGTATGATTCAATGTCCTCTTGCTTGGAAGACTCATAGTATTCATTTACTGTATTTTCAATGCTTGCTGCAAATGCAACCATTGAAATCAAAACCAGAAAAAATGTAATTTTCATCATAATAATCACTCTGAAATTTTGTCATCCTTTCCATAGGATTTATCGGATTCGTATCCTTCGTATTCAAGATCGAACTGGTAGAATCTCCAATCAGTGTATTCATCCTCATCAGTTACAATAACCGCACAGCTGTGTTTAGTTACTCTTGTGTCTGCTCCATTTACTCTGGCCTGACGAGCCCATCCATTAACCTTTGCCTGAATTGTTCCGATTCCAGCATCAACAAGATCTCCTGCAGATGAGCTTAGCGATCCGAGAGGTCCCGGGGCAGACTTGAATGCAAGCGAGTATATGCCAACAAAAGTCTTGAAGCCTTCTAGTCCCATATCCAGTCCTCGGTATGCTGCTTCCCTCCAACTCTCAGAATTGTATATGCCGTGGAAATCCTGTGCAAGGTTCTGGGCATTTGAATTTAGTCCATTTGCTGCTTTGTAAGCTCCTCCGGCCACGCTATATGTGTTGACTGCATTGAGGCCCAGGTTTGTAGCAAGGCCTTTGAGGTTGGAATTCATTTCTTTAAATTCAACCAGCTCATCAGCATCAACTCCCTTTGCAGGAGCATTCCACTGAATTATTTCATTTTGTTTGCTTGACGTAAATACCCTGCTATTCTCATCCGAATTGCTTTTTTCATTGATGTGCGATCCAAGAGTTCCTCCAAAACATCTTACTGTGTATTCAAGGCTTGAATTATCCAAATCTTCAACCGTCATATACAGGTTATGGATCTCATATGCCTGTGCAGGGTCAGGATCAATCCAGACTTCTTTTATCTTTGGAACCGGACTTTCCAATTTAATTTTGCTGGTCTCTACAGCAGACCAGTCCTCTCCCGACTTGTGCTTTGCTGCTGTAATTTCTACTTCAAGCTCAAGTGGAAAATTCTCATGCTCAATCCTCTCTATTGATTTCATTCCAGGAATGCCAAGGGTTGCACTTGCAATTCCTGTTGAATCAGTGTATTTGTTCACATCAACAAAGCCCCAGCTTCCAAGTACTCCTGTTTGCTTTGGGTCTTTTACTCTAATGTAAATGTCTGCATCCTCAACTGCCTTTCCATCCTTTCCAATGACCTGGACCATTATGTCGATCTCCTGCCTTTGGCTCAGTATTACGGAACTAGGAGTTGTTTCTATCATTATCGAAGGAGCCTCAACATTCATCATGCATTTTCCTTTGCTGCATGAATGATCGCATTCTTCACTGGCATATAAGCATTCACCAGTACTCACATCACACTCTCCATCATAATATCTTGTCAACCCCTCACAATTATCAGGGCATGAAACATCTTTGCATGCATCTGATTCGGGCGAGCCTGTGTCTGGTGAGCTTGTTCCTGGCCAGCAGTATGTGCCGCTTCTGCAAATGCCATCTCTGTTAAATTCAATCTTGCACTGGAATTCGCACATTCCACCAAATACTATGCATTCACTGACTGCATCAGAGTCTGCTGCTCCTGATTTGCATGATTTTGTTATTGATCTGCACTCTGATACGCAGCCTGGACACGGACTGTCTATTGGACCCTGGCCACAGCTGTTATCCCAAATGTCTTTTGCATTTGGACAGTATCCATCTCTTTCAGATATTACTTTGCACTGCCCCCTGCAGGATTCTCCAAGAGCTTCGCATTTTGCCTTGTCTTCTGTATCAATATTCAGGCAATTGCATGTCTCTGCAAGTGTCAGGCATTCCGTTTTGCATGAATCACAGTCATCATCTGCAAAAACAGGCTGAAAAAGAAAAAGCAGCATTATTGAAATCAATAGAAATCTCATGTTTTCTTCTTTCAATGTAGTTTTATAAATTATTCATCTTCAGTTTCGAACCAACGAGAGCACCTTGCCTACAGATTCATCAAGGCTTTCCTTGTCTGTCTGGAGAACCAGCTCCGGATTTGCCGGCTCTTCATAAGTGTCATTGTATCCTGTGAGGTTCTTTATCTCTCCCTGGACTGCCCTTGCATAAAGTCCCTTGGGATCTCTCTTCATGCAGACTTCAAGCGGGCATTTGACAAAAACCTCTGCAAACTTTGGAGATAAGACCTCCCTTGCATGGTCCCTTACCTTCTGGTATGGCGCAATCAGGGAAATCAGAACCACTCCTTCAAGTGACAATTTTTTTGCCATTTCAATTACCCTTTTGTTGTGCAGTATCCTATCTTCGGGACTGAATCCAAGGTCCGGGCTTATCTTTTTGCGAACCTCATCCCCATCAAGTATGTTTACTGTTTTTCCTTCTGACTCAAGGATTCTTTTCATCTCATATGCAATTGTTGTTTTTCCTGCCCCGGGCAGTCCTGTTAACCAAATTATCAATATAATCACCTAAACAAACGGATTCTCCTCTTCAAGTATTATTTCTAAGACCTCCGGCCTCATCATATCATCCGGGTTTTCTTTTGCCAGAATCTTTTCCCTGATCCTTGTTCCGCTGAAATGCCTGTGGAACTCACTGCCATGGGAACATCCGCCTACAACCTTTCCGCATTTGCTGCAATAGAAAAACGCCCTGAAAAATAATGGAGTTATTCCCAGATCTGGGAATTCACTGAATATCTCATGCGCTGCATATGGCTCGTAGTATTTTCCTACTCCTGCATGGTCCCGTCCTACTATGAAATGCGTGCATCCGAAGTTTTTCCTTATTATTGCATGGAAAACCGCTTCCCTCGGTCCAGCATACCTCATTTTTGTCCTCAGAATTCCAAGAAGGGCATTTGGAAGATAGTTTTTGATCAGCGCATCATATGTTCTTACAATAACCTCATCCTTGAAATCACCTGGCTTCTTCTTTCCAAAAACCGGATTGATGAAAAGCCCGTCTGCCGATTCAAGCGCAGTTCTCTGCACATATTCATGTCCAAGATGCGGTGCATTTCTTGTTTGGAACCCAACAATCCTATCCCATCCTTTTTCCCTGAATTTCTCGCGTGTTTTTCTCGGGCTCAGATAATACTTGCTAAATCCATCATCAACTTCAGTGAAAGTGGTCACTTTCCCGCCTGCAAAGCAGCCAGGCTTTTTCATGATCTCTGAGACTCCTGGATGTGCAGGGTCTGCAGTTCCAAATGTTTTCTTCGCAATATCATTCCTGTCAAAATCAAATATTTCATCTATGTCAATAAAACCAATGTCTCTTCCCTCATGCCTGAAAAAAACCCGCTCTCCTCTCTCATATTTTTCCTGAACTGGAAGCACTATCGGCATTGTCCATGCATTTCCATCAGGCAATCTCATTTTGCTAAGTACGCTCTCAAGTGCATCACTATTCATGAATCCCGAGAGAGGGCTGAATACTCCATGCGAGATATTTACAATTTCACTGAAAGTATCCGAATCTATTTCAAGCACTTTATCCTTGCTGCCAACTTCTCTCTTGCAAGCGCACCTTTCAACAAGCCTTCCGCCGTGAGCCTCAATCATCTTTTCACAATATTCATTTTCTGAGATAGCTCTTTTAAAACGCCCGCATACCTATAAAAGTTTTCCAGTATATTTTTTGGCTCATGGAGACGGGAGTTTTTCAGTTGATTAGAAAATATTCTTCAAATCTTAAATCTGCCCTAACTGCACTCAGGTTCCTGCTTCGTCTATCTACTTCTCCAATCCGGACTCTGCCTGATT
>CAZYZZ010000056.1:0-7017 GCA_964651995.1 Microcaldota archaeon | reverse complement strand
ACCATAGCGTCAATTTAAATATGATAAAGAATAGGTGAATATTATGATTCTCAACCGAGCTGTAACTGTTGTCACTCTTGTCGGTGGCGTTCTTTCAATTATCCTGTCACTGATATACCAAAATCCGATCCTTACGTTGATTGCAGCGGCATTCTTTGCCCTCAGCCTTCTGCTCTGGAAAGCAGGATATCTCCTGATTCCGGTAATCACGCGCGCAACCAACATAGTTGAAGTCAGGGGCGCCTATGAGGTTCCTTCATCGCGGGATCACATAATCAAGAAAACAGATACTGGCTACTATGCTTCAAAATTCCTTGAAGTCAGGTTTTATGAAAGTTCAATCGAGAAGGATTCAGGAGAAAAGCACACGATGTTCGAGTCCTTTGAAAAGGCAATAAGCTCTCTGAAATATATCGTGAAAATCAGCCTGATGATAACAACGCTTGATCTCTCTCACCATATTGACGAGATCAAGACCAAGAGAAGCACTGTCGAGGCAAAGAAAGCAAAAGGAGTAAAACTTGCTGCAAATGAAACGCTGCGCATGGACAGGGAACTTGCATACTGGAACAGGCTGCTTGATCGAATCACCCAGGGCGAGAGGCCTGTTGAAGTTATTGCATTTGCATCAACTACTGCATTTGGCCTTACTCATGATGAGGCACTCAGCAGGGTCAACCGCCAGGCAAAGGAAGTCCGCACAATTCTCTCAAGTTCCCTTGGCTGCGATGTCAAGGAACTGAAGGATGCTGATATGCTCAGATGCTTTGAGTGGGACTTTTTCTTCCCGACAACCAGAGAAGAAATCCAGGATGCGCTCTTCTGATAGTTTTATATAGGAACTGCGTGTCATAATTTTGGGTTTTAAAAGAGGTGGAAAAATTTGAAGTCTTCATATATGCTCTCCAAGGAGCTTGCAAGAAACATGATACTTGTGCACCCTCCAGAGCCACGCAAGGATCTCCTGCTTGCAGATCCATCCAAGGGTGTATATGTCGGCAAGACAAGATTTCTCAGGACTCCTGTTTTCTGGGATCCCTCAAAGCTCATCAATCCGCATATCGCAATTCTGGGTATTACTGGTTCTGGTAAGAGTTATACTGTAAAGACCTTCCTCACAAGGGCATCTTTGATCTGGAATACCAATGCAGTCATACTGGACTGGGTTGGAGAGTACAAGGAATGGGTCCGCCAGGCAGGCGGAACCGTGATTGACCTTGCAGAGGAGAGGCTCAATATCCTTGATCTTGTCGGACTTCCAAAGCGAAGCAGGATCCGCCATATCATATCTGCCCTGGATATTCTTGTTGACCTGAAAAAGTTCCCTAGTGAAAGGGATGAAATTGAGCAGGCCCTTGAGGACATCTACTTTGGAAAAGTAAAATCTAGCCCTTCCATGTCTGCAGTTTCAAAGGCACTCAAAAAGAAAAAGAAAAAGCTTGGCAAAAAAGAACTTGAGAGCGAGCTTCGCCACATAAACCACAAGGAATGCAGCAAGGCAACCCTTGTTGATGTTGTTCGCATCCTGGAAGCCCGTGGCCAGAAAAAGGCAGCCCGGCTCCTCAAGAGATTCACTGTTGAGGGAACTGATTTCTTTGCAGGGCATTCGACCATGGACATCAAGGCAATGACCCATGGCGGACTTGTATGTATTGATCTTCACAACCTTCCAACTGAAGAGATGAGAAGTCTTGCAGGGCTTACAATCCTGCAGTATATCAAAGAAACAATGCGTGCAGAAGGAATGGCAGATGACCACAAGGAGGTCAAGCTTTTCGTTGTTCTTGATGAGGCCTGGAAGATTGCGCAGGATGAGCGCAGCGATGTTATTACAATAGTCCGTGAAGGACGTAAGTACAACTTCTCACTGGTCATCGCAACGCAGAACCCGACAGATATGCACAAGACAATCTTCAGCAATATCGGATCTGTTTTCGTGCTTCGTCTGGTTCTTCGCGAATACCGTGACTATGTCCGAAATTCAATCGGTTATTCAAGTTTCATTGATGATGAGATATCTAAGTTTGGTGTTGGTGATGCTGCTGTGAACATGATCTTTGCAGAGCGCCAGTCCAAGGTTATGACATTCCTCATGAATAAAATAGACGGGGAAGAGCCTCTCCTTCTATATAAGATAAGAGGTGGAGACATGAATGTTGAAATTGAGAGAGAGCAGTTTATCCGGATGCTCTATGAGCTTGGCCTCAATGAAAGCCAGCTTAAATTAGTGCGGACCCAGTTCGAGAAGGGAGATGGCCTTATCGAAGGGGAAGCCCTGGTTGCCATTTTGGAAAAATTCGGTTATTCAAAACCATCGATTATTTCATTTTTAAGGCAGCTGAGTATTGACGAGAAAAACCTTATTAAGGTCTTTTCACTTGTTAGAATGAGAAAGGCAACCAAAGGTGTAGTTCACTTGGTTACTGAAGATGATGGATGATCAAGATGGCCGAAGAAAAAATTATTGTAACTTCAAAACAAAAGAAAAATCTCAAAGGCCTTGCAACACTTTTCAGCGGCCTTGGTTTTACTAAAATCGCATATACCAAAGCAGGCCTTACGCTGGAAAAAACAAAAGGCCGTGATCTTCGCGGCAACCCCTATCTTGAATACAGAGTTGCATTTCGGCCTTCTGAAATCGAATTCATATACAGCGCCTCAATAAAGAAAAGCAAAATGGCGCGTTTGCTTCACCTGATGCCTACTTTCCTCAATATCCTCCAGGTTGCCGAGGAATACTACGAACTTCGCCCAACTCAGATTTTCTCTCACATCAATTCAGTGCTTGACGAAGTATCCAAGATGGTTGATCATGACTCGGTTGAATTTTCAACCCAGCTCACTGAGCTCCAGTCCAAATACACAGACCTTCAGAAGAGATATGATGATCTGGTCCGCTCAAGCGAGGCAAATACAAGGATTCTCCTCGAATGCGAGAGAAAGCGCGACGAGCAGCAGAAAAAGCTTGCCCACCTCACTGGAATGAGCGATGATCTTCTTCGCGAGACCCTCTATGACTGGATCAAGGTCCATGGAGGCTCGATTGATATTCGTGAATTTTCAAAGGCCAACTCAGTTGCAGTGAGCAGGACCGAAGAAGGACTTGATATGCTGATTCGGGATGGATACATAAGGAGGAGGCTTTGATGGCAAGAAAAAAGAAGAAGGCCCCAAAGAAAAAACAGGAAGATGTGGTCATAAAAGAATACTTTTTTGCATTTGAAATAATCAAAAAATACCCGTATTCCAGGTCTTATGTCATAAGAGCACCATTGAAAAAGTCTTTCAAAGATACTATTTCAGAACTTTTTGTAGGTAGGATCTAAATGAAGGTACTTCTAGTTGGAAATGGAGCAAGGGAGCATGCCATAGCAGAAAACCTTGCGCGGGATTGTGATCTGTACTGTATTATGTCAAAAAAGAATCCGGCAATGGCCCAGCTGTCAAAGGAACACTGGGTCTGCAATATCGAGGATCCAAATGCAGTTGCATCGCTGATAAAAGGAAAGGAGTTCGACCTTGGTTTTTCAAGTCCGGATGCCACGCTGGCAGCTGGGGTGAGTGATGTCCTTGCCGAGCACGGAATGCTTGTTGCCTCCCCATCAAAGGCAGCCTCGCGCATTGAATGGGACAAGTCATACATGCGCTCCCTTCATGAAAATTATGGTGTTGGCGGAACTCCAAAACATGAGATAGTAAAAAATCTGGAGGATGCTGCCAAGGTGATCAAGGACTATGAATCAGTTGCAATAAAACCGCTTGGCCTCACCGGCGGAAAGGGAGTGAAGGTAAGCGGGGACCACTTTGTGGCCCTTGACCAGAAGCTCGAATACGTATCATCACTTCTTGAAAAAGACGGAAATGCACTTATCGAAGAAAAGCTGGTTGGAGAGGAATTTACTCTCCAGGCTTTTTGCGATGGCTCGAGCATTGCGCTCATGCCCCCTGTCCAGGATCACAAGAGGGCATTTGAAGGGGACAGCGGACCAAACACCGGCGGGATGGGAAGCTATACAACAGGAGCAAACCTTCCGTTCTTGGATTCAGCTGATCTTGAGAATGCAAAAAAGATAATCCAGGATGCTGTCTATGCACTGAAAAAAGACGGCCATCCGTTCAAGGGAATCCTATATGGCCAGTTCATGGCAACAAAGGATTCTGTAAAGCTCATTGAATTCAATGCAAGGTTCGGCGATCCTGAGGCTATGAATGTCCTCTCCCTTCTTGAAGGATCACTGACCGACGTATTCCTTTCAATGGCCGAAGGCCAGCTCCAATCACCCAAGTTTTCCTCTGATTGTACGGTAGTCAAGTATCTTGTTCCAGAAGGCTACCCAACAGAGCCAAAGAAGGATCTGCCAGTTGAAATAAATGGCGCTGAAATCGAGAAGACAGGAGCAAATGTCTACTATGCATCAGTGTATGAAGACGAAGGAAAAATATTCACATCCTCATCGCGCTCATTTGGAATTCTGGGGCGCTCCAAGACTCTGGAAGAGGCTGAGAAGGTTGCTGAGTCAGCATGTGCCCATATCAGAGGACCTCTCTGGCACCGCAAGGATATCGGAACCAGCGCTCTGGTTGAGCGCAGGGTAGCGCACATGCGCAAGCTTCGTGGGATCGAATGAGATCAGTTCTCTTTCTTTTGCTTTTCTGCACTTTCTGCTTTTCTGACTTTGGAAGCTCGACCCTTTTGCTTGAGCGAAGCTGGACCATAACAGGAGATCAGAATGACTTCATCGAGTTTCATGGAGCGCTTGCTGTAAACAATTCCAATCAGCGCGTAGCGTCGATTCAAGTCGAGCCTGTTGGGGGCTATTATACTGATGAAAAAGGAACAATATGGGTAACTTACCTCGGGCCCATGAATGATTCAGAGATGACAATCACAGCACAGGCAATCCTTGATGTTGATTATGATACTGAAATCCTCTCTGATCCAGCGCCCTCTGATACTCCTCTGGTCTCAACAAATCTCACAGCAGCAAACAGTGAAATCAGGTCCCAGGCACAGTCTCTTCTCCATGAAAACTCTTCTCTCAGTACCATACTAAGGCTGACCAACTGGGTAAACAGCTATGTGGAATATGATGAGAGCTACTGGAACAAGACCAATTCAGCTATGCAGGTCTTCAAACAGAAAAAAGGAGTCTGCGTCCAGTATACCCATCTTTTCATTTCCCTTGCGCGTGCACTTGGCTTTGAAACGCGTTTTGTGAGCGGCTATGTGCTTGGAGAGAGCTGGCAGCCGCATACGTGGGTTGAGGTTTATCTTCCTGATTATGGATATCTGCCAGTTGATCCAACCTTTGGGCAGGTGGGGGTTTTGGACAACAGCCATGCTGCCTTAAGCTATGGAGAGGACCAGCTCTCATCTTACGACCTTCTTCTTTCCAGAAATCAGAATGCCACATTGGAAGTTCGCGACAGCGTGCAGTTTGAATCATCCTCTCTCCGTCTTGATGCAGTTGAGCAGTCAGTATCATTTGACCCAAGTTCCTATCTTGTTGATGTTCTTCTCACCAACAAGAGAATGGAGTATGTCTTTGGTACATACTCCCTCACTGCTCCTGATGAATTCGGCACTTTCGACAGCTCGATTATTCTTCTTGAGCCAAACCAGTCTGTTCGTAGGTATTATGGCCTCAACCACTCTTATTTCGATGATTCCTATTCATATTCCATTCCTGTCTCCTCAAAATTCAATGATGCGATTTCTGCGAAAAATCTCTTTGTGGAAGGCAGATCTCCTGTTTGCATCCTGCCTTTTGTGCTTCTCTTTCTGCTATATCTAAAAACCTTGCCAGGGTGAACAAAAATATGAAAGTGCACATTGTGGGCGCTGGCCCCTGCGGGTCTATTGCTGCTATAAACGCAGCTCGAAACAGCCATGATGTAGTCCTCTCAGAAGAGCATCCTGTCTCAGGAATTCCTGAGAATTGCTCGGGCCTGTTTTCAAAAGAAGGCCTTGAGGGCCTCTCATCTTATTTTGATTACAAAAAACATATCATAAATCCGATCCATGGCGCGAACATTCATTTTGTCGATCAGGTTCTATCAGTCCGAAGAAAAGCTCCGGTCGGATATGTATGCTGCAGGTCTACAATTGACCAGAGCCTTGTTGCAAAAGCTGAGAGCGAAGGCGCCCGAATAAACTACAACCAGAAAATTTCAGGTAATTTCTGCTCTACTAATATCATCGGTGCAGATGGCCCGATGTCGCATGTTGCAAGTCATTTCTCTTTTGAAAAAATCCAGCGCTATGCAACTACCATGCAGGCAACGATTCCATACAAATCGGAGGATCCTCAAATGGTTGAGGTTTTTCTCTCAAACAGCCTGTTTCCTGGATTTTTTGGCTGGATCATACCCCAGAGCCAAGACCTTGCTGAGTTTGGAGCTGGTGCGGTTGCGCCTCACAGTGCTATCAAGGCCTGGCACAATATCCTCAGGCGGAAGAACCTTCCATACACAAAGCCGAGGGGATGGTCAATCCCAATAAAAAGCAGAAAGCAGACATCCAAACGCCATGGGAAATACAATGTTCTTCTTGTCGGTGACTCAGCAGGCCAGGTCAAGGCCACCACAGGCGGCGGGCTGATCTTCGGAGGAAACTGCGCTTCCATTGCAGGAAAACTTTTCCATGATCCGCCCCGCTATGATCTTGAGTGGCGTCTTCGCTATGGCCCTGATCTTTTTGCTCATTCTATGGTGCACAAATACCTGCGTTCCCAGTCTGATTCTGGCCTAAAAGCGCTTGGCAGAAGGCTTAAGAAGCTGAATTGTGATGATTATTTGTCTATTTACGGAAATATGGACCGGCCCACAAAAATGATGGGGCCTCAAATTATCAAACATGTTCTAAAAAATATTTGCGGGGTGTCTTAACTTGAAAGTTGAAGATTATATTCTAAAAGAACTCGAGGATAAAAAAGGGCTTTTATTTGCATTGATTGATCCTCTTGACTACAAGTCTCTGGATCAGGCAGTGAAGACTGCCAAAAATGCCGATGAGGG
>CAZYZZ010000055.1:0-7058 GCA_964651995.1 Microcaldota archaeon | reverse complement strand
GATGGGCTTGAAGTTTTTATCAAAGAATGAGTTTGGCTGTTAAAGGTGACTCGTAGGTTTTTCTATATGGCTCACCTTTTTCAATAAAGGGTTTTTAGTAACAGTTTCGCTCTTTTCAAACTATTCCCGGCCATTGCTGAATGTCGTCGTAAGCACCCATGGAAAAACCCATACACCGGGTAATTAAAAAGAGCGAAACTGGTACGGTTTTTTGAAAGGAAAAGGGGATGAGATGGTGAGGGTAATAATCGAGGTTCCGAAAAAACTCACCAAAGCACAAAAAGAACTTCTAAAGGAACTTGAAAAAACAAAAGGAGATAAAGACAAGTTTCTCGGCTTTATTTGAGAAACTCAATGAGATCTGATTCTAGATTAGTCCCTTCAAAAAGATCAGTTCCATGTTCAGAGCCTTCATATATCTTTACTGTGGTTTTGGAAGAGCTTTCTTCTTCTATTTCTGAAACTGCACTTGCAGAATAGTAATCATTCCTGGCAGTTGCAAGAAACAGTGGTTGGATGTAATCATCAACAGCAGTTGCGATCTTAACATCGCGATACTCCATACCAGGTGAGATCATTGCAAGTTTTGTGATGTCAGATTCCTGCTTGGTTGCTAGAATGCCTGCAGTTGAACCTATGCTTGCTCCAACCACATAAACATAGTCAATAGTCGGGTATTCGTCTCTGAGGTATTCCCTTGCTTCTTTTATGTCAGATCCCATTCCCTTGAATTCAGTAATTCCAAATTCATTCCAGGTGCCAAAGTTAGTGCTTTTTCCATGGCCTCTTGGATCAAGGGTTATGACAACTGCATCAGGAAGCTCATTGTGGATGGATTCGACAAAGCTTTGCGGATAGCTGCTTCGATCTTCACCAAGCATTGGAACAAGAATTACAGCAAGCTCCGGATTATACTTGTCGGTTTTTGAAGTATAGAGCGTCCCGTAGATTTCCCATCCGGATGAGCGATACATGATCTCCTTGGAATTTAAGGAGGATTCTTCTGGAGCAGGCTCCTCCGGCTCAGCAGGCACTGTTTCTTCAGGCTCATCAACAATCACTTCTTCAGGCTCTTCTGGAGCTGCTTCGGGTTCTGTAGTATCATCTGCTGGTTCGCTTTGATTTTGCTCTGGAGGGGCATCAGGCATAGATTGCTCATTGGTTGTTGGAGTGCCAGTCTGGGTGCATCCAAGAAGCAGGCCAAAGAAAATAAGAAAAATAAAAAGTTTCATCTGCTATCTTCTCCTTTTCTTTTTTGATGTTTTCTTCTTCGCAGCTTTTCGAACAGGCTTCTTTTTCACTGGTTTCTTCTTTTTTACTGCCTTCTTTTTCACAGCTTTCCTGGAAGTTTTTTTCTGTGCCGGTCGCTTGGACAATGTCTCGATTCCAACTGCCATAAGATCAAGTGTGACTGCAAGTTTATCAAGCGAAATCACAAGACGGTCCAGCCAGCTTGCAACCAGCTCTGCATCTGCTGTTTCTCCATATTCATACATCTCTGCGCGGATAGATCTCAGATCTTCCTGAAATTCTTTTACTGTTCTTATCATACCTTCACCTCAAGACGCTAACTGAGTTAGATTTTATAAGTTTTTCAATTTTTCAGCAATTTCAAGGACCTCCTCCTTTGTGAGGTTTCTTCCGCGTTTTTTTGCAAACTTTTCAACAGAAGCAAGTTCCTCCTTCGTAAACATCTTTGAATCAAGAAGCGCATTTTTCACAGTCTTGTTCTTGTGCTGGAAGATATAGCGGATTATGTTTTCTTCGAATTGAGTCATTTTTTTCCCTGTTGGCTTGAGAAGGATGATTGCAGAATCAACTTCTGGAGATGGATTGAAAAGATGGCGAAGGACGATTCGCTCAAGCTTTACATCAAAACTAAGCTGGGAAGTGACACTCAGCCTTCCGTAGTTCCGGTCTCCGGGCTTTGCAACCATTTTCTGCGCAAATTCTTTTTGCACCATCAAAACAGCCAAGCCTACATCAAGTCTCTTGATCCTGAAGACGATATCAGAAGATATGTAGTATGGGATATTCCCGACAACCACATCCGCTTTTGGAAGCTTGATTTCAAGAAAATCCCCTTCGAGAACTTCTATATCCTGGAATTTTTCACGTAGAAGAACTGCAAACCTGGAATCTTTTTCAGCAACATAGAGTTTTTTGGGAGATTGTTTGAGCAGGGCACGAGTCAGCCTTCCATCCCCACCGCCGATTTCAAGGACAGTCTTTCCTTTTATTTTTGCAAGCTTTGCCTCTAGGTTCAGGATATTCTTATCCTCAAGAAAGCATTGTCCGAGCTTTTTGTTCTTAGATGGCGTTTTGCTCACTTTTCTTCCCCTCGATCACAAATACTGCATCTATGAAGCCGTATGCATAATTTGCTGCTCCAAATGATGAGAAATAATCCTGTTTTTCATAGAAGTGCTTTGCATCTGCCCCATAGTTTTCCGCATATTCGAGAACCTCGGGATATTTCTCCCCAAGGCCCATTTCCTTGAAAATCCTGATTATCTTGTCGAGCTTGTCGATGTCTTTTTTTGCACGGTCGCTGATCTCCATCAGAATCAAACCTCACTAAGGATTTCAGATGGCGGACGCCTTGTAGACTTTTCAGGCTTTTCCCCAGAATAGCCGATTGGAATGACTGCAACAGGAACAAGATAGGGATCTGCTGAAATGATTCTTGAGACTTCAAGAGGATCAAAAGCGCCAATCCATACTGAAGAGAGGCCCTCTGCAGAAGCTGCAAGCTGGCAGTAAGAGGCTGCAATAGAAGCATCCTGCTCTGCATAAAGCTCTCCGCGATCCTCATATTTAGTTGTGGAGCGCTTTATATCTGCGCAAAAGACAAGAACTGTAGGGGCCTGAGATATGAAATCCTGGTATGCGCATGCTGCAACAAGCTCTGCCTTCGCATCCTTCGAATTTACAAGGTATAACCTGTATGACTGAAGGTTTCCTGCAGAAGGAGCGGTCATGGTTGCCTTGAGCACCTTCCCAAGTTTTTGCGGCTCTATCTCTTTATCCAAAAAGCTTCTGCTGGAATGCCTGTTTTCCAAAACTTCGTAAAATTCCATGAATAATACTAAAGAGCATAGTTATAAGAAAATGAGTATGAGTGTCAGCAGCAGTGCACTTTTCCGCTCGAAGAGCAGTACTCGCAACACCGTAGAGGGGCTTGACTTCTGAGTTCGGAATGAGATCAGGTATTTCCCCCTCCCTATGGCCGCTAACAGAATTCTTATGGGATGACGGGTTTTTAAAGGTTTCCAAGAGCCTGTCCAAACTGGAAAACTACCTCACAAAACATATAGTTTGCTTTAAAAAAACAGAGTAGAATATTCTATTTCATGCATCAGCATTGGTCAGAATGGTTAGCGGACAGAGTCATTGAGGAAAAAAAAGAGCCTTATGTAATCAGCGGAGGTATGACAACCTCAGGCCCAGTGCATTTTGGGACTCTTTGTGAATTATTGTTTCCATCGGCAATCAAGAAGGCACTTGAAAAAAGAGGCAAGAAGTGCAAGTATTACTTTGTTGCGGATATCTTTGATGCTTTTGATTCAGTTCCAAAATCAATGGAGGAGTTTACGGCAGAGCTTGAGCCGCACCTTGGAAAGCCACTTTGCGATGTTCCTGATCCGACCGGAAAAAGCAGAAGTTTCGGAGACCATTATCTTGACGAAGCAAAAGACCTTATGGAAAAATTTGGAATTGAGGCAGAGGTTGTCAGGATCAATGAATATTATGAGCAGGGGAAGTTCGACGATTATGCCAGATTCTATCTGGAAAATGAAGCAGAGGCAAGGAGGATGGTTGAGGAGACTAGCGGGAAGACCGAGAAAAAAGACTGGTCTCCCCTCATGCCGGTCTGCCAGAGCTGCGGAAAGATTGCAACTACCAGAGTGCTTTCGCATGATAACGAGGAATACGAATATGCATGCGACAAGGATGTCAAATATGTGAAAGGATGCGGATTCAAAGGAAAAAACAAGATCAGTGATCACAAATACAAGATAGTCTGGAGGCTTCACTGGCCTGCATGGAAACAGATCTTTGGATCAAGCATTGAAGGAGCAGGGGTAGACCATCACACAAAAGGCGGAAGCGAGGACACCTGCGAGGCAATTACAAAGAAACTCATGAAAAAGGATTACCACATCCCATACAAATACGGATTTATCCTGTTCCAGGGCAAAAAATACTCCAAATCAAAAGGTACAGGAATGGGCATAAGCGAGATCAGCACGCTACTGATGCCTGAAGTGATAAAATATATGCTGCTCAAGCCTGATCTTGAAGAGAACATAGACATTGACCCCCAGAGCGAGAAGGTGCTTCGGAAAATCGAGGAATTCGAGGGAGCATCAAGAATAAAGCTTGATACTCCTGAGATCAGCAGATCAGACAGGAAAAAGGCAATTGCATACGGGCTCAGCACAGATGATGCAAACTGGAAGGCATCCTTTCTGGATATTCTTCTATATTTCCAGCTATACCAGAGCTGGGAGAAAGTAGGCGAGCTTACAAAGGATCCAGAGGGGGTAGCATATCTTCGGCCGTACATAGAGGAATGGGTCAGAAGAGGGTTCATGCCAGAAGACTACAAATTCAAGTATGGGCCAAAAGATCCAAGTGAAAATGCACGGAAGTTCTTTGAGAGCCTTGAGAGCAATATGGATGCGCTTGCCATACACAATGCGGTATTTGAGTTTGCCAAGGCAAATGAGATGGAGCCAAAAGCACTATTTGCAGAAGTATACCAGGCAATCATAGGAAAGCCGCGCGGGCCAAGGCTCGGAAAGCTTATAGCCGCACTTAGCGTGGACAAAGTAAAGAAAGATTTGGGATTATGACCACTGTCTTGAAAATTACGAAAGAGGATTTTGATGTTGCGATAGATGCAGCAGTTGCAGTTCTGAAATCAGGAGGGCTTATCATATATCCAACAGACACAGTTTACGGTATAGGGGCAGATGCAACATCTGAAGCTGCAGTAAAAAAGGTCCATGAGCTGAAAGGATCTGATCCGACAAAGCCGCTTTCAGTGCTGGTTGGAAATTTCGAGATAGTAGAAAAATATTGCGAGACTGGGATTTGGGAGGATATGATAATCAAGAATTTCCTTCCAGGACCATATACATTTATCCTGAAAAAACGCTCATACATAGCAGCATCGCAAAATGAAAAAATCGGAATCAGACTTTCTGAGAATCTGTTCTGCCAGTATCTTGCACAGAAATTCGGAAGGCCGATAATAACAACAAGCGCAAACAAAACAGGAGATGGGCCTCCAGTCAGCTTTGGCGATATCGATCCAAAGATAATAGATGGTGCAGATCTTGCAATAGATGGCGGAGAGACAAAATACAAGGGCCCTTCCCTTATCATTGACCTGATCACACATAAGATGATCAGAAATGGCGGAGCTGAAATTGACCTTCTTGAGCTTCCGGAGCCTTAGAACCAGTTATCAAGCTTGCTTTGGGCAGCGCGTTCCTTTGTCCTCTTCTGCAGATCCCTGATGATCTTTACAATCCTGTCCTCAGAAAAATCATGTTCTTCCACAAGCAGCTTGGAGATTGCATCCTCGTCCAATTGCCCAAATTCAAGATCCTCAACAGGCTTGTAGGGAGGATTGAGAAACAGGTGAAATACCTCCTCTGCATCAACCTCAAACTGATAATCATATTTTTCCTTTACATAAGCCAGGATCGCATCAAGAGTCTTATGCTCGCGCACTATCTTGAGGGCAGTTTTAGGGCCGACCCTGTGGATTCCCTCGTTGAAATCAGTTCCAGATAGCATTCCTATGAATATCAGTGCTGTGCGGTCAATCTGCAGCGATGAGAGTGTTTCCTTGAGATCAATCATCTCCGGCTCGACCAGCATGTATCTGTTTTGGCGCGGAACTTTTCTCCTTCCTGTTATGGACAGATTCCGAACAAGAACAGGAGAGCCGAACATAAGAGCATCATAATCCTGGGAGGCAGTAGCATGCGCAATGCCTTGCTGGACCATCATGGCAGCTTGGGCCTCACCATCTGAGGGGGCCTGCACAACAGGAATGCCCATTGACTCAAGAAGCTGCATGCTCTCCTTTACCATAAGGGGAGTTAGTTTTGAAGTTGCCTGTGCAAATTTTCTCGCATCAGCATATTTCTCCTGCTCAAGGGCCTCTTTCCATTTCTGCTCGGCCTGCTTTTTTATTGCCTTTCGCTCAGACTGGACCTTTTGTTTCAGGGGATGTGCCTTGCCATCAAAAACATATACGGGCTTGAGTCCAGCATCAAGAAGCTTGGCATTGCGGTAGAAAAGGCCTGAGAGGTGGGCTGTAACATTTCCCTTAAAATCACTGAGCGGAGTTCCGTCTTCCTGGCGTATTGAAGCTAGAAACTGATATATTATATTGAATGCATCAACAGCAACAACCCTACCTGAAAGTGAGGAAAGTGAAATGGTATTTTTAACAGCCAGGTCTCCAAGGTCTACTCCCATCTACTCCTGCTCCAGCATATCTTCAAGTGTTGGTTCTTTGAAATTCTTCACAGAAGTGACATTGGATGGGCCAGATCCTGGCTTTTCGATAAGAATAATCTTCAGCTCTTTTTGGAGCTTCTTTGCAGTCTCGAGTGTTGGCATGATCCTTCCGCTTTCTATTGCATGCATGTAGTTTCCCTTTTCCATGATTCTGGAGGCAAGCTGCTCTATTGTCAATCCTGCCTTTTGGCGTGCCTTTCGGATAACTTCGCCCCAGTTTTCAACTATCTCCTCGTCAGTAGCAGCGTTTTTTGGAAGAGGCTTTGCTGGCATTGCCTTCAGTGGCGCGCCCGAATCATCGCTGTCCCTGAAGTAATGGATTATTTTTCCACCTTTCATACATCTGGAACAAGCAAGCATTTTCGCCCCTTCTATCAGAATTTGAGCCCTGATGGGCGAATTTCCACAAATATCACAAGAAAGATCCATGAAGAATTTTTTGTTCAATAGCTATAAAAATCCCTTACCCCAATCTAGTTCTATGATTATTTTAGGATTAATAGTAGCGATAGCTA
>CAZYZZ010000054.1:0-7098 GCA_964651995.1 Microcaldota archaeon | reverse complement strand
CATGGCTTCTTTATCAAGAAATTCGGCACAACACATGTGCTTGTGAAAAAACCAAACACATAAAAGAACATCTCTCAAAGAAATTTGAACGCATCTTTTCAAAAGAACAGTCCTAAATGTATTGATTTAGGGGGAATGTGCTAACCTGGTATGCTACCAGCTTTGGGAGCTGGTGATCCGAGTTCAAATCTTGGTTCCCCCATTTTTTCCTACAAATAAGGACATTTATATCAGCAGATTTTTGCTCAAATTTTGCTCAAAAAGCGCATTTTTCCCGAAAAAGTGCAGAATCCTTTTTATATCTATCGGAGAAAACTTATGCATGGCAACCAGATCCCACAAAACCCAGTTTAAATTAGAATCTAAAGCGAGAAAAAAAGGGAGGAAACCGAAAAAAGTTGTAAAAAAGAAGAAAAAGTTGACTTCCCATAAAAAATCGCCAGATAGATACAGTTTCGCACACCTTGCAAAACTTCTCACAAGCGGAGACCGGCTTTCAATGCTAAAGGCAGTTGATCGTCTGCAAGGGAGGGCAAGAGTACTTGTTGAGCTTGCATGCTTTTCGAATTTCCAGTTCGTCAGGCTTGCTGCAATTTCACATCTTACCTTTGATGCGGACGCACTTGTTGAGATAGCAAAGTTCTGCCAGTTTTCAGATACCAGATCTTCTGCGCTTGATGATCTTTCATCGCATAGCCAGTCTCTTGCAGAAGTCGCATGCTCCTCCCTCTTCAAGGATACGAGGGGAGATGCAGTCAACCTGATGTCTGATGGCAATGCACTTGCAGAAGTCGCTTCCAAATCTCCTCACAAGGATTCGCGCGAGGCTGCGATGGAAAAAATCGCGGACAACCAGGCTGCGCTTCAGAAAGTTGCTGAAGACTCCAGCTACCGGAAAATGCGAAAAGAGGCAGTGAGCAGGCTATCCAATTCAACATCACTATCGTCCTTGGTAATCTCATCAAAACATATTGATGTCAAGAAATCTGCTGCAGCAAGATTGTCTGATTATGTTGATGAGATCGATGATACTGATGCTCTTGTTGAGCTTGCAAAGTTCTCAAACAATGAGGATACTAGATATCTTGCAGTAGGAAGGCTTTCTGAGCATCCATGGGCACTTAGAACAATTGTCTATGAATCAAAGTACAAGGATGCAAAGTCAACTGCTCTTATGCTGCTCTCAGACATCGTCTATGAGATCGATGATCCTGACATGCTAACTGAAGTTGCAATGCTCTCTCCATACCAGGACTGTAGGTCAATTGCAGTTGAAAGGCTTGTTGGACAGAGCTCTGCTCTTTTGTCAGTTGCAACAAAAGCAAGGTTCAAGGATTCAAGGGATCTTGCACTTGACAAGCTTCAGGATGATGTCGAATCACTGAAGTCAGTCTCAAGGCTTTCAAAATACCAGGATACGAGAAAGAAAGCACACAAGCTTGTTTCAGATCCTGAAGTATTTGAAGGCGAGCTCTCCAAGATCCTCGGATAGTTTTTTCCTTTTCCTATTTATTTTTAACTAGTTCATCTATCTTACATTTATGTCCAGAAGCAGTTCAAAAACAAGGGATCGTTCAGATGTTGTTCGTGCCGGCAGCTCACCTGAATCAAGCATACGCAGGTTTCGTGAAGCTCCCACACAGCCTTCGATGCCAGTTGCCAGTGCCGCAAAGCCTCTTCATGATACAATTCCAGAGATGAGGGGTGCAAGACTTCAAAAGATAAAAAAAGGCCTTGAGAGTGAGCACTCTTCAGAACGTTGGAAATTCGCCGCAGACCTTGGTAAAATGATTAAAGCCACTGATGAAACTAATTTGCAAGAGCTGATTGAAGTTGCTTTTGATGCTCTCGAGGGTGAAAAAAATCCTGCAGTTGTTTTTGCTTTAATTGACTGTTTTGTTCATGCAACTGGAAAGGGATTTCCTCCAGATAGCGTTGCAGACAGAATTATTGAATCCCTTGATGGCGATGAGAATATAGAAATCCGCAAAAGCACAATCATGTATTTAGGGACAGAGGCATTTCTGAATGGAGAGACTAAGTCTTTGGAGTATTCGCTACTGAGGCTTCTGATTGCCTCTACTCCTTCAGATGCGGAATTCCTTGCCAAACTTAGAAGTGAGGTTGAAAGTGAAGAAAAAGCTCCATCGTCTGATGGCCTATATATGATAACTCCAGAATCCTCTGCTGATTTTGTCACTAGAGAAAGCTCGGATTTGCCGCAGTTGACAAAGGGCCTTGCTTCAGAATCCATGCTTTTGCGAAAACGGGCCCTGAAAGATCTCCTTTCATATGTAAAAGATGCCGATACTGCAAGGGAAGTGATGAGCATTCTTCCCTCGCCTCGGACAGCTGAAGCAGAAGCTGTTTGCGCCCATTGCATTGAAAGACTGAAACCTGAAATATGAAAGCCTCAGGAGGGATTTGAACCCCCGGCCTACTCCTATCCCGTTTTTTGAGAGTCGGTTTTTGTAAACTTTTTCCCAAAAAGTTTTACGAGAGAGTCGCTCTACCATTGCTCAAACTCTTAGCTTGTAAGTTTTGATAAAACTTTTTCCAAAAGTTTTCTGAGCTACAGAGGCATTATAGGAATTGTACTTGGTTGAATTTAAAAAAAGATTATGCTGTTGCACGGCCTTCAAACACTACTCTGTTCTTGCCTTTTTCTTTTGCCTGCTGCAGCCTGAAATCAGAAAGTGAAAATGCCTGCTCATATATTATGCTCTGTGTTTCTTCCGGCGGTCCCATTTCCATTGCAACTTTCATTGCAACTTTATCTGCAATGTCTCCGACATCAGAAATTCCAATACTGCAGGTAATTCCGATATCCTCAATCTCGATTTGTGAGACATTCTTTCTTATTCTCTCTGCAATGCGCACTGCTTCCTCCCTTGGAACATCCCTTAGAATAACTGCAAGCTCATCTCCGCCCCATCTTGCAACAACATCGCTTGATCTAACTGATATTTTGACTTTTTCTGCAATGGCACGAAGTACTCTATTTCCAGTGCTATGTCCATATCTGTCATTAATTTCCTTAAAGTTATCTGCATCAATTAAAATCAAATGAAGATCATCTATTTCATGTTCCATGAGGTTTATGATTCCCTTTCTGAAATCAATTTCAAAGTCTGCAAACTTTGTCAGTACTGTTATTGCATCAAATTTGTGGGTCAGTTGGAATGAAATCTGTGCAGCTGCAGCAGCAATTGCCTTTGCTGTCCAGTATGTTTTTGCAAATCCTTCAAGCTGCGAATCCCTGCATCTGAGGTCTCCTTCAAAAACAACAAGCCCCGAAGGATGTACTGGATCCCTGTAGTAGAATGGCATAACTGTAAGACTTCCAGAATGTTCATTTTCACCTACAGGATAAACATCACAAAGATCACTATGCATGTCCAGATCACTGAACACAACCTTGATTCCAAGATCCCAGTCAAATATCACAGGAGCCCGGTCCAGGAATGTTTTTTCAAGAGCGCCTCTTACTATTCCGTTTTGTTCCATTCCTTCTGTTGATTCATCAATGCAAAAGCCCTCTTCGCATTTGGAAACTGTAAGCCTGTGCTCAAGCAGTCCATTTGATCTTGTATTTTTAGGAAGTCTGAAAACACTGCAGAAATCAACTCTGTTGAATTCTTCCATCAATCTTGCTACGTAGTCTCCTATTGTTGGAAAATCCTCGCTGACCATTCTTCCGATCCTGTGAATTGTAGTAGCTGCATTGATATCAGGGTCTACACCTACCTTTAGTCCAGGCAGATTATGTAGTGTAATCTCAGGTTTGATTATTCCCTCAGCTCTGGGTTCAACTGTTGCTAATTTTTTAGGCATTATGCTGGGGGTTACAATTCGTTTTCGCATCTGTAAAGTAATGGTGATGGCCTTTTATAATACTTCTCTGAAGAACACCATTTCACACATTTCATTACCTGTTTATAAAAGCAATTGTGACTTTTCCCTTTTTTCAAAACAAAAATATGTATTTTTTATATTTTTAACAAAAAAACAGAGGATTGCGGTCGCCGGGATTTGAACCCGGATCATAAGCTTGGAAGGCTTAGGTCCTAACCAGATTAGACTACAACCGCTTAGTATCCTGTTTTTGTGTATGTGGTTTTTTAAATGCTTAGAAAACCGATGCCAGTTCGCTCAGGAATTCCTTTGGGTCAGCTGCTTTGACAAATGCACTTGCAAGCAAAACCCCTTCGGAGCCCAGTTCCAATGATTTGCTTATGTCCTCTTTATTGCTCACACCGGCTCCGCAAAGCACAGTGATCTTGTGGTCTACTTCCTTTACTGCCTTTACTGAATTTGTTACAATGTCAGGGTTTGCTTTTGAAACGCTTATTCCGCTTCCAATAAGCTCCGGAGGCTCTACTGCAATAAATGTCGGAGCATAATGTGCAATTGAAGAAGCCTCTTCAGTGCTTGCAGCACAAACCAGGCTCTCCAGGTTATTTTCATGAAGCTTGTCGATTATTGCTTTTATCTTTTCTTGCGATCCGATTCTCTTTTCAGAATGGTTTACCAGGGATCCTTTTGCATTTATGAATTTCAGCATCTCAGCTGAAACTGATCCGGTATGCGCTCCATAGCCCACTTCATCAACATGTTGTGCAAAAATATTTGAAAATCTCTCAGCTGCACTTCCAAGATGAATTGACGGAGGGCACACAACGATCCTAACTCCAGTCTCAGCAACAACTTCGCCTGCAATATCTGTGAAAAGCAGCGCCTTTTCAATGCTGGGTTGATATGTTTTAAGATTCAGAACTATCATAAGGGATAAAAGCAAATCAGCTTTAATATTCTTTCCATCTCGTTATTTGTCTGTGCCGAGATCGCATAAAGCCTTGCAGTGATTTTCACACAAGGCGTGGAATCCGGTAGTGCGGTGCTCTCGAAAAGCACTCCCTTTGGGATTGCAGGTTCAAATGCGCTTTTTTAGCAAAAAGCGCCCAAAAACGGGCGTGCTAAAGCGGTGAAAATCCTGCTCTCGGCGATTTTTTATTTACAAAAAACAAGAAATTCCATTTCTTGGCCTCGGCGATTTTCTTCTTATCATTTTTTACCTTGTTTTATAAATATTTCTTCTAAAAGACATGTAATACCTTAGGGGGTAACAAGTGATTCTTATGAGATTATCTCGATTGCAAAATCAAAACCGGATGCCTGTGCTCAGAAAGTTTGCGGCTGCAACAGTTCTTGCTGCCGGATTACTGTTTTCTGCAAATTCGTTTGGACAGACATGCCCGACTTCTGTTGTATACAGCAGAGCAGGACAAAAAGTTGCAACTCTTTTTGAAAATGCAGTTCTAAAACAAGACCATTCAAAGACAAGAAGACTTCTTGGGGCTTCTTTGGACATTCCTGTTGAGGCAAGGTCATTTGTCCATATCAGCAAGTCAGGCAGGGCAAAGGCTGGAGGAATTGCATGGTTTTGCGGAACAACCGGAAGCAGATGCGCCCATGATATAGAGCTTCCAAGCTGGGAAGAAAGATCGCTACATAGCGTTCGCTTTTCAACAAAGACAATTCCAACTGATTCAGGCTGCAAAATGCAAATCTCTACATTTGTCCCGGTTATCGATACTACTCCAACTCATGTTCCTGTGGATTCCGGAATTGGCCCCGGTCCAGTCAAGCTAGCTGCTGAGGAACCTCCAAGAGAAACTACAAAGAGAACTCTCCCTCGAAAAGTGCGCGCAGCTCCAAAGAGCACTCCAATAAAACGACCACCAGTAGTTCCAACAGAAAAGCTTCCTGTTGTCCGGTCTCCTGATCCAAGAACCGCGGAAGAGGCAGAGCTTGATGTTGTTCCTGCTGGCAGGATGGTTCTTGATTCTGACGGCTACATAAGCCACAGGCCAACTGCAAAGCAGCTTCGCTCATTCAAGAGGAGAGAGGAAGATCCATCTGCATTTCGAGATTGCGTGGCAAAAGAGCTTACCAAATCAGGATTTACCTGGGCTTCCTGGTCAATCTACAGGCACAAGGTTCGTCCCATGCTCTCGAAAATCAAAAGATTTTTGGGCGAGTCTGCAACAACACTTCGAGTCCGAAGCAGGCTGTTCAAAGGAGGAGCGCAGCAGGTTCTTGAAGTCAGGGGCATGTGCGGCTCTTCACCTTGCAAAAGACAGACTGATTTTGCAACAAAAGTCGGAATTTCCCTTGAGCCTTACATCCTTGAGGGAATTCGAAGCAGCTGCGAGTATGAGTTTGATCTGCCGCTTGCAGAAGACCTGCGATATCGTGCTTTTAAGAATAGCAAGATGCTGGTCAGATAGGAGTGTCATACGTGGAACTTTTCCAATAGCATTTAAAACCCCTCGAAATACTATTACTAAACTTAAATTTCTGTTTATTTGGTGATATTTATGGCAATTAGACCTGGAAGAGCAGTCAGAGATGCTGATAAACTACCTTGGACAAGGTTCTCTAGAAGTAAACCTAGGAGGTCCTACATCAAGGCCATGCCGCATCCAGACCTTCATCAGTTTAGGATGGGTGCTATGAAAGATGATTTTGATACAGTTGTGCATTTGGTCAGCCAAAAGCCAATAATCATAAGAGACAATGCAATTGAAAGTGCAAGACAGACGACAAACAAGTTTATCGAGGCTCATATGCCGGGTGCTTATTATTTTGTTGTCAACGTGTTCCCTCACCATGTCATCCGTGAGAACAAGATGATCTCAGGAGCAGGTGCAGACCGTCTTCAGAAAGGTATGAGAGCATCCTTTGGAAGGCCAACTGACCGGGCAGCTAGGCTTGCAACTGGAACAAAGCTATATACTCTATACACCTATGCTGCAAACGCAGAGCATGCCAAAACCGCGTTTACGAGGGCAACCCGTAAGCTTTCCGGCAGCTACAAGATCGTCATAGAGAAGAAATAATCCTTTTTTTATAATTGTTTTTTGTGTTTTCTTGTGGTTATCTCTTTTTAAACTTTTCCTTACATAATTTACTATATCTTACGCCAGGGAGGGTGAATATTTTGACTTCAGATAAAATTTCAGTTGATGAACCACTAATTAGTACCGATGTAGATAGTCTTATCAGGGCCATTGCAGAGAGGAAGAAAATTTCTCT
>CAZYZZ010000053.1:0-7299 GCA_964651995.1 Microcaldota archaeon | reverse complement strand
TTCAACAGGTTTTCAAAAAGAGTTGAGCTTCTCACCAAGATGCGCGAGAAGGCAGAAAAGCTCACAGGTGTGACCAAATCCGCATTCATCAACATCACAGCTGAAACAGAAGAAATGAAAAGAAGGGCCAGGATGCTTGCAGACAATGGATGGAACTACTGCATGATTGATGTTGTTGTAACAGGAACTTCTGCTGTCCACACGCTGAGAGACTATTGCTCTGATCTTGGACTTGCAATTCATGCCCACCGGGCTATGCATGCTTCATTTGACAGAAATCCAAAGCATGGGATGACCATGCAGTTTTTGGCCAAAATGATGCGTCTGGTCGGAGTGAGCCAGATCCACTCTGGAACTGCTGTTGGAAAGCTTGTCGGAT
The DNA here is from genome assembly GCA_964651995.1 of Microcaldota archaeon. Taxonomy (GTDB): domain Archaea; phylum Micrarchaeota; class Micrarchaeia; order Anstonellales; family Bilamarchaeaceae; genus Bilamarchaeum. Next base: position 6,920 of record CAZYZZ010000053.1, on the reverse strand, counting down.
CAAAGTCAGAGGTTCTTGCAGTTGCAGATACTCTCAGGAAAAAGAATGTCAGGGCAAAATCAGGCCTTCTTCTGGACCAGAACTGGGGAAAGATCAAGGACGCCTTCCCTGTCTCATCCGGCGGCCTTCATCCAGGTCTTGTTCCTGATGTTATGAACATCTATGGAAATGAGCTTGTGCTTCTTGTCAGCGGCGGAATCCATGGACACCCCAAGGGAACCCGCCAGGGTGCAATGGCAACTATGCAGGCACTTGAGGCCAGCATGGATGGAGAAACACTTGCAGAAAAAGCAAAGACGCACAAGGAGCTTGCCCTGGCACTGAAAAAATGGGGCCACCACATGCCAAAATAGTCATTCCTCATCGGAGAGAAGTATCGGAAGTCCGCGATATCCGCACTTTCTGCACCTGAATCGCGGATCCATACCGCCCCAAAGGATAGTTATATTGGTAGTATAATCGTTTGCTTCAACAGGCTTTTGGCACCTTGGGCAGATCTTGACTTCCATCAAAACAATCTTTCAAATAGCAAATATAAAACCTTGCAGGGAAATGTAAAATCATGTTTCTTGATTCAAAATACGGGAAAGTGAGCATTAATCATAAGGATATGGGAGGAGGTTCAGTAGTTATTCTGGGCCATGGATATCTGTCAAACAAGAACAGCAGGACCGGAGAAGCGCTTACCAAGTGCATCAATGAAAACGGAATCTCAACAATCACATATGACGTCTATGGCCATGGGGAGAGTGAGGGCGATGTTGAGCATCTGACTGTCTCAAAGGCAGTCGAAAGCCTTCTTTCTGTTTATGATTTTGCACAGAGCAAATACAAGAAAATAGGCCTTGTAGGCTCAAGCTTTACCGGTTCTGTCTCATTGATCTGCGCAAGTGAGAAAAAACCGGATGTAATTGCCCTCAAATGCCCTGTATTCAGCTCAAATCAGCTGTGGGACTGGAGGCTCAATGAATCAGGAGTTGCAAAGTGGAAAAAAGAAGGATACCTCAAACTCTTTTCAAAAAGATGGAGCTATGAGGTTTATGAGGATGCGATGAAATACAATATGAGGGAAATTGCATCAAAAGTAACAAGCCCTACCCTGGTTGTACACGGAGACCAGGACGTGACTGTCCCGATGTCCCAGGCAGAAAACATTGCATTCTCAGTAGGAGGAGAAAAAAGGCTTGTTGTGATAGAAGGAGCAGATCATTTCTTCAAGGACGAAAAACAGTTTTCTCTTGTGGTTACTACAATGTGCAGCTGGCTTTGCGACTATTTATCATAAAATAAAAGAAAAAATTAACTATAAAGGTATCCTCCAGAAGAAGATTCATATCCTCCATAGTCTGCGGATTCATAGTAGTAACTATCATCATAATCGTCATAATAATAGTCGTCATCCGCAAGGTCTGACATCGCACAGCAGCATCCGCTCAGTGTCATAAGAAGAACGCTGCAAACTGCCAAAATAATCAAATTCAAATTCATTTTAACACCGTTTCAACATGCTTATGAAAGCAATCTTTTTATTCTTAGAGGTCATTTGAGATTGCTCTTCTTCTTTTTTCTGGAATTTTATTTACTATCCTTTGTTTTTCATGATCATAGTAACCAAGTCCAAGAACAAATTTCTTGTAATTTACAATTACATTCTTGCTCTTTTTTCCAAGGTCCATCTTTATGTTTTTTCCAGAAGCAAATTCCCTTGCCTCAACGTCGTTCAGGCGCACGATGTTCTTTTTTGCAAGGTGTCCGAAATTCTGGATAAATGAATTTGTCGGATTAAAACCAAAGTCGCATGCTGCATATCCAAGCTCTCCGTTTATCCTGCTGCCGGCAAGCGATCTGTTTCCCACGCGCACTCCCTTGGCATAAAAAATCTCTATTTCCGGAGGGAGTTCTATCCTGAAGTGTTTCTCTACATATCTCCTGAAATTGCGCTCTTTATTCTGAATCATCCTGATCCCTTGCTTATTTTTGCCATGAAGAATCCTTCACTTTGAAGGTCTTGGGGATATATCCTGAAAGCTTTCCTGAACTCCGTACCATATTCACTAAGTCCCTGGCTATGTGGAATATCCAGTTTTATCTCTTCCAGCTTTGCTGCCGGAACGTTCTGTAGCAGATTATCAATCACTTCTTCATTTTCCTCTTTTGCATATGTGCATGTTGAGTAGACAAGCTCTCCCCCTGGCTTTAGGGCATCAAATGCACTGAAGAGCATTTTTTTCTGCGTCACTGCAATTTTTTTCGAATGCTCAATGTTCCATCTTTTTGCAGCGCCTCTCCCGCTTCCAAGCGCACTGCATGGGGCATCAAGCATTATTTTTGTAAACCTCTCCTTCCATCCAAGCGCCTTTCCATCCCTCATAGTTACGATGCAGTTGAGTATGTTCAGCCTGTTGATGTTTGAGTATATTGCAGAGATTTTCTCTTTCTTATAGTCATTTCCGACAAGAACTCCATTGTTTTTCATCAGCATGGCCATATGCGAGAATTTTGATCCTGGAGCAGCTGCAACATCAAGCACAATGTCCTCTTCTTCTGGATTCAATGCCAGGGAATCAAGGATTGATGGAAGGCTCTGGGGATATATGTGCCCAAGGAAATATTCCCATGTTTTTCCTATCTGGATGTCCTCCTCAAGTTCAAATGCAGCATCATAATATCGTGTTTTTTTGCATTTGATGCTTGTTTCAAATGCATCCTCGCTGACCTTGAGTGTATTTAACCTGAAAAATTGCTTCTGGTTTTCAAATGCATCCAGTGCGCTATTCGCGTCAGTATATGATGAGAGCCAGTCCCTGTATGCATTTTCTTCCATGCCAAATGCTTGTCTGGTAGGTTTTATATATCGGGATATTTGCTACAGTATTTAAAGAATTATATTCATCTAAAACTCCATGTCATCAAAAAACTACTTATTCAGTTCAGAATCAGTAACAGAAGGCCATCCAGACAAGCTCTGCGACCAGATTTCAGATGCAATACTGGATGAGCTGGTCAAACAGGATCCCAAATCCCGCGTTGCTGCAGAAACAGTCGCATGCGCAGGAATCGTAATGGTGATGGGCGAGATCACAACAAAAGGATATGTTGAATTCCAAAAGCTTGTCCGTGAGGTGATCAAGGATATCGGCTATGACAAGCCCGACTATCTCTTTGACTACAGGACAACCGGAGTGATCTCTTCCATTGTCGGACAGTCTCCTGACATTGCACAGGGCGTTGACGGCTCATCTGAACAAGGTGCCGGAGACCAGGGAATCATGTTTGGCTTTGCAAACAGGGAAACTCCAGAGCTCATGCCAATGCCGATCATGCTTGCGCACAAGCTTACCAAAAGGCTTGCAGAAGTCCGGAAGAATGATACTCTGTCCTATCTGCGCCCTGATGGAAAAAGCCAGGTTTCACTTGAATATGAATCAGGAATTCCAAAGCGCGTCCATACAGTCGTAATTGCAGCCCAGCATGATGAGGATGTTTCCCAGGATAAACTAAGGTCAGATGTGCTGGAGGAAGTAATCAAGCCAGTTTGCGGGGATCTCTATGATGAGAATACCATAATCCACATCAACGGAACCGGCAAGTTTGTTCTAGGAGGTCCGGTTGCAGACACCGGAATGACCGGCAGGAAAGTAATACTTGATACCTATGGCGGAAAAGGCCACCACGGAGGAGGGGCATTCTCAGGAAAGGACCCCTCGAAAGTGGACCGCTCAGGTGCATATATGGGACGCTATGTTGCAAAGAACGTTGTTGCAGCAGGACTTGCTGATCAATGCGAGGTCCAGATATCTTATGTTATCGGAGTTGCAAAGCCGCTCTCGGTATTTGTGGACACAAGAGGAACAAGCAAGATTCCTGAGGATAGGATTTCAGAGATAATCTCAGATAATTTCTCGTTCAAGCCAGCAGATATGATTGAGAATCTTGATCTTCTCCGTCCCATCTACAGGAAAACAGCATCCTATGGCCACTTTGGCAGGGAGGCGCCTGAATTCACCTGGGAAAAAACAGATATGGCTAAAAAGCTGCGCTCCGAAGCAGGCTTGTGACTTTTATGTACAAAACACTTATTTTATTTCTGGTCTCTGTAGCTTTGATTGGCTGCGTTTCTCAGCCAGCAGATCAGATCGAAGTTGAGAATGATACTATTACAGAGCCAAATGTTACGGATGATGTCGAAGAAGAAGTGGTTGATGCATCTGATGAAAACATGGACGAGCCACTGGTTGGTGGAGATTCAGATGAGTATGGATGCATTGGCAGTGCAGGCTATTCATGGTGCGAAGAAAAGCAAAAATGCATAAGGCCATGGGAAGAGCCATGCAGCTCAAAATTAAATGTCAGTGAGGCTCGTGCAATTGCCATGAACAGCGATTGTGTTTCCGAGGGCAACCTTTCTGATTCCTCAGAATACAACAACGTAACAAACACATGGTGGTTTAATCTTGATATTGAAAAACCAGGCTGCAGTCCTGCATGCGTTGTTGATGAAGAAAACGAAAGTGCAGAGATAAACTGGAGATGCACCGGACTTCAGATAGGCTGATCTATTTCAGCTTTCCTTCGGAAGCTTCTTTTATTATTACTGCCGGCAAAACCTCGAGATTTGCCGCTGTAATCAATTTTTTTAGGGGAGGATTGTGGATATCAACCTGATCTATTATGATCCTTTCCCGAAGAGGATGGGCAAGCACGCCTGCTATTCTTGCATTTTTGTTGAAATCTCCTAATGTGCCTGGCCTGTCAAAAGGAAGAGTGCCCATTTTTATGACTGCTCTGTTTATTTTTTTCATATCCAAGCTAAGCAGCGCAATTAAATTTAAACTATCGCATTTTTCCACTTTCGTTCATTTTAAAAAATGTATTTTTGTGATATTAATGTTATGCCTACTTGTACTGTTATTATGCATAGACATTCACGCATAGGACCACTGACATGTGATAAGAGCAGTTTTGCTGCAGACAAGCTCAAGCCACTAGCAGAATCACGGATGGCAGAGGGAAAGCCTACTCATATCATTCACGACCTTTCTCCAAGCTTCCTGCTCTCAAAAACAGTCAAATTGTCCTTTGAAAGCAAGCTGAAGGATCCCAAATTCCTAGAGGTTTTGAGAAGGTTCAATGCAAGATGGCTAAGTGATGCCAGAGCTGCCATGGAAAATGCAGATAAGGGAGAGCCAAGTAAGATCTTAAATCCAAAGTCCGGGCCTGAATTTGAGCTTATACTGGATTTGAATTCAGCAAACCCAGGGACTGTCATAAACCATGTCACTCCAGCTCCTCTTGAGGCTTTGATAGAGCTCACAAGATTCAGGCTGGAAATGCTCGAAGGCGGCAAGTGGGCCAAAGGAAATATCCGGCGTGCTGTTGGACACGTAATAGAATCACAGGGCGCGCTATCCTGCTGCAACCTTATCAGGGATGTTGAGGCAATTGCACAAATAGGAAGATTAGGCGAAGATGCGGTCTTGATGCGCGGCCTTGGGCATGCTTATCTTGGATACCTAGGAGAAAACAGCGTTCCTGTTGTTCCAGAAGGCTATGGTGCAGAGGCAAAGCCGGAAGACCGCAGGGTGTTTAATTTTGCGGATTTTGCGAAAATCTGCGGTGTTGATATAGTCTCAGAAACAGAACCAGTCCTTGTCTCTCCATATGAGGAGTCAGTGAGCATAATGTGCGGCGGAAACCTTGATATTCTTGATCTTGATGCAAATGCACTGCTTCATATGATGTTTATCGGAGCAATCCGCATGAATGCTGACAAGGTGTCTGACCAGGAGGAACTATTCAGGGCAGCCTACATGGTTGCAAAACAGGATCTTCCAAAGTTCCAGAGGGAAATTCTGGGCTAAGCTCGAAGCGCCCCGATCAGGAAGCTGTTGTATGAGGTTACCTGCATTGGACTGAAGATGTTTTCCGGATCATTTGCCCTATCAAGACAAATCCTATATCCAGATTCATCCAATATCTCTCTCATTGTGTGTTTTGGAATGAGATTGTCAAATGCAATCATGACCGGAGCTCCATCTACCATTAGCTCTGGTATTGGACCTGCAAGCGGCTTCTCAAGACAAACTCTCTTGCAAAAGCGGATCAACCCCTCAAGATCTCCTTTTTCTTCAAGTTCTCTTATTTCTTCTGGGTCAATCGAGAGCTTTTCTGTCAGGAACCTGACAATTCTTCTCCAGTGCTCGCTCATATCCTCATGCACATCCGGAACTATATCAAGCATTCCAACAGGAAGGACCTTTTCTAGTTCTCCTGCTTCGAATTTTTCCAGCAGCTTTGCCTTGTGGGCCATCATAATCAGCTGCATAAGCCCGTCCGGAGGACCTGGATTGAATATGGATACAAAATCAACTTTTGGAATTCCAAAATAGTTCTGAAGTACTGCCGAATCCTCAATAGTCATTAAACTTACTGCTTCGATCATATCTACGTTTAACCTCACTCCGTCAAAATCCTTCAGTGAAAGAAGGGCGCCTCCGTTGTCCATGTCTGCATTGATTGCTATTGTCCTGACCTGCTCTGGTTTGAAATGCGTTGCAAGTGCTTTGGTCATACCGACAGTAAAACATCCGTCGCCGCATCCAAAATCAAGCGCTCTTATGACTTTTTTTCCTTGAAGACTCTCAGCCATCGGGCTTTTTAAGAATAGTCTGGTTGTCCCGTACCCCTTCTCTATTTTTTGCCGAATTAGATTCATTGTTATAACTAGTGTAAGCAAGAGTTTTTATTATTGTGTTTTGAGAAATCTGTAACTGGTATAATAATTCTAGATTAAGTTAGTCTTTTTTAAGATTCGCAGGGCTAGACTTATTATGAAGATAATCCGGTCCCAATACGCGCCGCATAATTTCCTTGTGGTATTCATCTTCATGGCAGTTGCAATTTTTGTTTTGTACAAGGCC
>CAZYZZ010000052.1:0-7353 GCA_964651995.1 Microcaldota archaeon | reverse complement strand
AACTTCTTAAAAACTGCGGATCAAACTAAACAACTATGAAAATTCTTATCACATCAGCACTGCCATATGTAAACAATGTACCACACCTTGGGAATATCATTGGCTGCGTACTTTCTGCAGATGTCTTTGCAAGATACTGCAAATCCAGGAAATATGACTGCATCTACATATGCGGAACAGACGAATATGGAACAGCAACCGAGATAAAGGCACTCGAGGAAGGAATTACTCCAAATGAAGTGTGCAACAAATACTATAACATCCACAAGGAGATCTACGAATGGTTCGGGATCAAATTCGACAGCTTTGGAAGGACATCTACAGAGAACCATACAAAAATCACTCATGACATCTTCAGGCGTCTTTATGATAATGGCTACATAGTTGATGAGGAGACAGAACAGTTCTACGATGAAAAATCAGACATGTTCCTTGCAGACAGATATATCGAGGGAACCTGTCCGTTTTGCAGTTATGAGGATGCAAGAGGAGACCAGTGCGACAAGTGCGGGAAGCTTCTGCATGCATCAGACCTGATAAACCCAAGGAGCAAGGTTTCAAAAACCACTCCGGTCCTGAAGAAAACAAAGCACCTGTTCATCAATCTCCCGGGAATTGAGAAGGACCTTGAGAAATGGATAGAAAAAACATCAAAGGAGGGCTTCTGGTCTGAAAACTCTACAAATATAGCAAGGTCCTGGCTTGCAGAAGGACTTAAGAAAAGAGCAATAACAAGGGATCTGAAATGGGGAGTTCCTGTTCCTCTTGAAGGCTTTGAGAAAAAAGTATTCTATGTCTGGTTTGATGCTCCAATAGGATATATATCGATTACTTCGAACCTCACTGAAGAGTGGAAAAAATGGTGGATGAACCCAAGCGAGGTCAAGCTCTACCAGTTCATGGGAAAGGACAATGTGCCATTCCACACTGTGATATTCCCCTCAACACTCATGGGAACGAAGCAGGACTGGACAATGCTCCACCACATAAATACAACCGAATTCCTGAACTATGAGGATGGAAAATTCTCAAAATCAAGACATGTGGGAGTGTTTGGCGATGATGCCATGAACTCAGGCATTGCAAGCGATGTCTGGAGATATTATCTTCTTATCAACAGGCCTGAGAAATCAGATACCCAGTTTACCTGGGCAGATTTTGTGGACAAAAACAATAATGAGCTTCTTGCGAATCTTGGAAACCTGATCAACAGGACGCTTGTATTTACAAAAAACAATTTTGAGGGAAAGGTTCCGCAGATGAGTCCAAGCGAAGAAGATAGAAAGTTCCTCGCAGAGCAGGCAGAGCTGGTAAAAATTATCACAGAAGACCTTGAAGGAGTAAAGATCAAGGATGGACTCCACAAGATAATGCTACTGTCCAAAGCTGCAAACAAGTACTTCCAGGACAACAAGCCATGGGAGCTGGTAAAAACAGACAAGGAAAGGGCAAAAACAGTCCTGGCAGTCCTGATCAATCAAACAAAGGACATCTCAATACTTATTGAGCCTTACCTTCCTGCAACAAGCAAAAAAATTGCCAAGCAGCTTGGGATAGAACAGCAGATCTGGGAGGATATTGGAAAACCGGTTGAAGAAGGTCATCTGCTTGGAAATCCAAAGCCGATATTCCGCAAGCTTGAGCAAAAGGAGATAGATGAGCTCCGGATAAAGTTTGCAGGCAAGAAAAAAGAGGAGACTAAATTCTCGGATCTTGATCTGGAAGTTGGTGAGATCCTTTCTGTCGAAAAGCATCCTGATGCAGAAAAGCTGTTTGTTGAAAAAGTGAAACTGGGCAACGGAGAGAGGCAGATCGTGTCAGGACTTGCAGGACATTACCTGCCAGAGCAGCTTGTTGGCAAGAAGGTAGTCATTGTCAAAAACCTGAAACCAGCAAAACTTCGCGGGATTGAATCAGAAGGAATGCTTCTTGCTGCGGAAGGAAGAGAGTTCAAGCCAGGAACTCATACCATGGAAGGGGCACTTGAAGCATTATTCTGCGATGAGTGCAATGTCGGGGACAAAGTCATCCTTGGAGATGAGAAGAGCAAACCAAAGCCAATGATAACAATCAAGGAATTTTCAAAAATAAAAATAGAGGTTGCTGATTTCTTCGTAAAATCAGAAGGAGAAACACTTACTGCAAATGGAATTGAGCTGAAAATGAAAAACATCAAAACCGGAGTAGTGAATTAGGCGGTCACAATGAGCGAGAGAAAAATATGCAGGGCAATTGTATACAGGCAGGGACCTAAGGGAGATATGGACCCCAAGAGCTGGAAATTCGTAGGCCAGATAATGGTAGATCGAAGCAACATAAAGAGAGTATTTGGTCCTAGCCCAAAGGCAATGGCAAATGATTTGGCCAGGAATATTCGTGAAGAGGAAAAAGACAGCTGGAGCCTGGAACAACTTGACCACGATGGAGAGAGATATCTCAGGGCAAAGGGATTTGTTGAAAATAACCAGGATGTAAAAAGAGTAGGACTGACTGATTTTCAGAGAATTGAAACAGTCCTAACAAGCAGACTTGGAGAAAAATTATAAAAGAACTCCATTTACAAGGCCGTCTTGTCCGACACGGTTTGTTACCTTGACTTTGCCAATGTCGGTTTCAACAACAGCTCCTTTTGTAATGATGTTTCTTCGCACATATTCTGGATTGTGGCTCTCGAGAAGCTTCTTGATTGTTGCCTTCTTGACTCCATCCTTGGTAACAACGTTGATGGCAGAGGCTTTTTTGATTCTCTTTCTTGTCTTTCCGCCGCGTTTTCGGACTGTGATCTTTGAGTCTTCTTCTGCAACCTTGGTTGATGCAAAGACTCCGCCCACATGTGCAAGCTTTTTGTCTCTAGCCTTTTTGCGGCGTCCGCCGGTTCCAGCACTTACTTTCTTACGATGAGATTTGTGATATTGATCCATAATAACCATCTACATAATACTGAGAAGTTAGTAGGTTAAATTAAAGTACAGAGATTTTTAAATATATCCATCTGCAGGAATTTACTTAGATGAGGGGTTTGGACAGAGCCTTCGAAGAGCCTCGAGGTTCTTTGCCTCCATCGCTGCAACTGCCCGAATGAAATTCCTCTGAAGATCTAACAAATCAACTTCAGCGCTAAATACAGATCCAAGAGCACTGATCTTTGAGAGAACCCTTGCAATTTCTTTCTGGGTCTGGGCAAGATCAAGTTCTGCGTATTCAAAATATTCCTTTGGATCAGTGGATTTGTCTATTGGCCCGATAAGCTTTACTCCAAGAGTTCTTTGGATATGTCCGGATGGAATAGTTGTAATAACCTCGATAAATAAGCGGTTGTCTCCAGTTAGCAGAAGTCTTGCCTGACTAGGAGTATTTGTTTTTTTCAATCTTGGTCTGCCAATATCAGCAGAGCTGGCAGGTTTTGTTTTTCTGGAATTCATAAGGAGATATTATGGCGAAGCATTTAAAAACACCTTTTCTATCTTTTTAACACAAATTTAGATATAAACACTACCAAACTGAATAAGATTCATGCAGGTTTACGAAGTTGATGATCTTCCACAAGGTCTTGATGAGGACAATTATGTCCAGATAAGCAAGGGATCAGCAGAATCAATGGAAGAGATAAGACTTGCATACCACCTGGCAGTTGAAGCGTTCAAAAACAACACAAACATTGCAAAAAAGCCGAAATACGAATTCCTGCTCTGGCTTGCCCATACCCGCGATATAAAAAATGCAATAAAAAAGACGGCTCCTGGAAAAGGAGGGATGCTGCTAATTTTGTTCTCAGGAAAAATAGATGGAAAAGCTGCAAAATTAAAAGAAAATGCAGATCCTCTGAGACTGGAGGAAATATCCCTCTCAAGGATTTAGATTCCAAGCTGCTTTGAGAGAACGTCCTTGTCGATTGGAAGTTCGATTCCCAAGACCTGATGGATGAAGATGAACATATCGATTATCTGGGATTTGTCTTCAGTAATCATATCTGCCATCTGCTTGATTGTCATCTCCTTGCCGATAAGCTCATAGAGCATCAGGCCTTCTTTTCCATAGCGCTTGTAGACAGAATAGCCATCATCGCCATATTTCTTCCTGACATCTGTCCTGGAGAGCGGCTTCATGATAAGCATTCCGTTTTGCATGAGGAACTGAAGGATTTTTGAAATCTCGAAAAGCGGAAGCTCCATCTTCAGCGATATATCAAGGATATCGTTCTTCCCATTGATAAGTTCGATGATCTTGTTCCCCTTGTCCCCAAACTTGAGCATGACCTTTGCTTTCATCTGCACTGATTTGACAATATCAAGAGGGGCTTTGATTGGAAGCTCAACCGGAGAAGAGATTCCACGGGCCCCGTCAAGGTTTCCTCCCTCAAGGATCGGATTAAAGCTGGAGTCAGCAGCTGGCTTGGGAGCCTGTGGCGCGCCACGAGGAGGCGGAGCATATGAAGGAGACTGCGGGGGCGGAGCCATGACAGAAGTAAAGCTCCTTGTATTCGGAGGAGGCGCTTCTGATCTTTGAGATCCTCCTCCTTTTGGATAATCAAGCTTGATTATACCCTGCTCATCCATGAAATCAAGAATTTCGACAAGTTTGGACTCTGTGAGGCCAGTCTCACGCATTATCTCTTCTGCAGTTCGCTGGCCGTCAATCAGGGCATAGACCTGGATACCAAGATCGCCATACTTGTCTGAGATGATCTTTTCAACAGGGCTTAGATCTGATTCCGGCTCTTCTTCAACATCATCTACTGCAGAGAGAGACATGTCAGAATCGTCAAAGCCAGAATCATCATGAGTCTTATCAGAAGTCTCTTCTTCTGAAGAGTCTCCAAAATCATCACCAGATGACTTAACTTCAGGCTCTTCATCCCCCATGCCCATCTCAAGCCCGCTATCATCTACAGGCTTGATGTCCTCGAATTCAAATGGTTTGATGCCATCATCAGCTGTTTCAGCCGGTTTTCCCTTTTTAGAGGATTTTCGATGCTTTGGCTCTTCAGGCTCAGCTTCAATTGCCTGGATTTCATCATCCTGGGGCACAGGCGAAAGCTCCTCTTCTTCAGGTGAAGGCTCATCAAAGGAAAAGTCATCTTCTGGTGAAATTCCATCGTCAGGGGTTATCTCCTCTTGCGGCTGCTCAGGCTCTTCTTCCTGGGAGATTTTCTGCATAGGAACAGCTTCAGGCTCTTCCGGAGCAGATGGCACAAATTCTTCCTTTTTCTCGGCCTTTCCTGTAGTAACCGGCTCAAGCTCAACCATGCCGGCATCCTGCATATAATTGACAATTTGATCAAAAAGGTCTTTCTCAAGTCCAAGATCCTTGCATAGCTCTCCGGTGCTTCTCTTGCCTGTTATTGCTTTATATACCTGGAGACCAACCTCGCCGAATTTTTTTATTAAGAGGTTTTGGTTCTTGAATCTTTGAAGAGGGCCTTTCTCGCGTTTTATAATATTATAATCTGCCCCTTTCGCCATAACACCACTATCGATAGAATAATTAGCAAAATGTTTATTAACATAGTTACATTATTATTGCGCATGGAGTTCGACGAGTTACTGATCACTACGGGCGTAGATGCACTTGTTCGCCTGATTAAAGAGAAACAAAGGATTGAGCTCGAAGATGCTTCATCCATTCTAAATATCCCCGCAGAAAGCCTGGAAGACTGGGCAAGAGTACTTGAAGAAGAGGGGATAATGCGCATTGAATACCGCCTTACTAAGATATATCTGGTCTGGATAAAGCCGACAGTAGATGAAATCGAGACAGAGCGGGAATCATTCTATGAGGAAAAGGAGGACATTCAAAAGCAGGTTGAAACATTTAGGGGGAAGATGAGCGAGCGAAGGGATGAGCTTACTAATCTTCACACTTCTTTCGCTGAGTTTTATGACAGGACCCATTCAAAGATGCAGGAGCTTGAGAAGAAGATATCACCGCTTCCTGCAGGAGAACTTTTATCTGTAGGCAATTTTGCCAAAGGAGAGCAGGAGCTCTCTGACATGAAATATGATCTGGAGCAGATCAAGGATGCGCTTGGCGGAATCAGAAACGAGATAAAGGATGTTGGAATTACTGATGAGGAAAAAAGCAAAGGCAGAATTGAAGGACTTGAGAAAATAAATGATGAGCTCAAGGCCATGCAGGAAGAAATGGCAGAGCTTCGCAAAAAAGCAGGAGGACATTCCAGGGATGATACCTCGCTTCCTTCAGCTGCTGCAATCAAGAAAAAATTCGAATCATTGAAAAAGGAATTTTCACTGCTCAAAACAAGGAACACAAGGCTTAGGGAGGACATGATAAGCCTTCATGAAAGTTCGCAGATTCTCCAGGATGTTGCAGAATCAATAATGGGACAGGAAGAAAAAATTGGCAGTATTCACGAGGAGGTTGAAGCTGTTTCAAAAGAAGCAGAAGAGCTTCTCAAGAAAGTAGAGGGAATAACAAAAAAGGCAAAGCAAAATGCTGAGATCGTAGAGAGGGTTGGAGAATCAGTAACTGTTGCAAAAGGAATTTTGAAGAGATTTCCCAACCAGCAGAAAATGGTGCAGGAGCTCGAATCAATAAAAGAGAGCGAAGCAGAGCTTGGTGAAAAGTACGCATCAATGGAAAAACTGATTGATGCTGTTGGAGGAAAGCAGCTCACATCAAAACAATTTACCGAGCTTAGCAGAAAGATGGATGACAAGATAGAAACAGTAAGAAGAGATATGGACGCGCTTGAAACTGCTCTTGAACATGAAAAAAGCACATACCTGACATTCCAGAAAATCAAGGAAAGAATTGTTCCGTCAATAAAGCGCTATGAAAAGCAGCTCGATGGAATAGAAGAGAGGATAGTACAGATCGGAAAGGAATCAGTAGCACAAAAAGAAAGCCTGAAAAAGGATGCAAAGAAACTCCAGGAAAGCCTCAAGGGAGGAGAAGTGAACAATGCACTCAAGCTGGCCGGACAGATCAGGGAGAAGAAGAAGATGCTCGAGGATGTGAAGACTTCGCTTGATGATCTTGTCACATTATCAGACAACCTCAATAAGAGGATCACGCTGCTCTCAAGAGAAGCAAAGCTCCTGCAGATAAGGGCAGGAACAGATAGCACATCTGGAAAATCCGAGGAAACTGTAAAGAGAAAGCAGGTAGTACGTCAGCAGCTTGACCTTACAAAGGACGAGGAGAGAGAATTCCGCAAGAAAAGAGAGGAGCTCAAGAAACTCATCAAGCGCTTGTGGGAAGAATGATTGTTTATAAAGCATCATGACGAAGTAAACTGGTGGTAAGTATGCCGAAAGAAGATATCAAGGAAATGATTAAAAAGAAATTGAAGACAAAACCACAAATAAAAAAAGACGTGGAAGAAGAGGTAGA
>CAZYZZ010000051.1:0-7359 GCA_964651995.1 Microcaldota archaeon | reverse complement strand
AAACATGCCAGTTTACTCAGCCAGGATTTGGATGTAGCACAAAAAAACATGTTGTTGTATCTGATATCAACAACGAGGTGAACATTCTCTTCCAGTTGGATAATCACCAGGGCAAGTCAGTTATCATAACGGACGTTATGTGCTCGACAGCAACGCCTGGCGATGTGAGAAAATCAGATCTGGCAATCAGGGATCCTGATGCGATTGCGCCAGCAAATGGACAGATGTCAGCTGGCAGCACCAAATCATTCGGGGGAACCGGTGCAGACCTGCCAGCAGAAATTCCGTGCTATGATGAGTCCGGAAACCTGCTGATTTTGACTTCAGGATCAAACTTCAAGGGAAGCTTGGCAGTAACATACAGATTTAGCGAAGATGTACCAGGCGCTCCTGAAAGGCTTGCAGTTGCAACAGTAACAGGCAACACACAGGCAGAGTAATTTTTTCTTTTTTTTTAATTTTCTAATTCTGAGACGTAATCATCAGAAGCACCTGCAATAAGGATAAAGTGTTCGATTGATTTGTCAGTCCATGGCAGGCTCAGGAGCTTTCCCACAGTAAATTCAACATCATCAATGTTGTGGAGACCTCCTTCAAAGCAGCCGGTTTTTATCGGCTTGTTTGGGCGGGTCAAAAGCGCCTCAAAGCCCCACCACCATGATGAATACTCAAGCATTTCTGAGATTACAGTTCCCATAACTGAAGAATGATACTCTATTGCATTTGGATGGAGGATGAAGACAAGGTCAGAATCTGTTGGCCCGTCACGATCAGTATTGCCGATAACCAGCATCCTGTCTCCTGCTTCAGATTCTGGAATTCCAAGTGCAGATGCAACAGGAAGGTAGTTTTTATCAAGGCCATCAGAGCAAAGAACATCAGGGCCAAAAACATGGTCAAAGCGGGATGTGATTCCATAGCGACTGAGAACATCATCTGCATATTCGCGCGGCGCTGCTGTTGTAATCACATGTGAAATATCCTGAGACCTGAGCCTGTCCAAAAGGACTTTGATTCCCTTTGTCAGCCCTCGTTTCTTTGGCAGTCCCCTCATGAAGATATTTGCTTCCCGCGGCCGAAGGCATCCAATAGTCTCATCAAGGTCCCAGCAGATATATCTTCTTTTTCCCATTATGCCACCATCTCGGAATTATTATCATTGATAGGAGGAGATTCCAAAACTGCTATTGTCCTGTCATAATGCCTGGTCCTCTTGGGATTCCAGTATGCAAAGCCAGTTGCAATGGAAATTCCCCCGACATTGTGGAGTGAGCCTTCAAAATGCTCGATCTTGACAAAGTTTGGTCCGGAAGAATGCAATTGCCAGTGAGCCTGGCCCCATGAATCAGATTCGCTGTTCAGCCTGTCTATGATCGGAATAAATGCAGCCGCATCATATGAGCTTCCATAGGGGCGAAAAATAAATGGAAAATCAAGATCTGCCGGAGCATCCCGCTGATGGTTTCCGATTGATATCATATCATGGGAAGCCTGCTCAGGCGAAATGCCAAAAAAAACTGCAACAGGAAGATAATGCTTGTTGAGTCCTGTTTCTTGAGAAGAATCCCCATAGATATGCTCAAGTGAGAATACTGCCTCAAAATAGTGACCAAGAGAAAACGATTTGATGACAAAATCAGCATGGCCGCTTGAGGCTGCGGTGGTTATGACCTGCCTAAAGCCAAGGGCCTTTAATCTGTCGAGAACAGGAAGGATTCCTTTTGTCAGACTCATCTTTTTGGGATCTCTGAATTTTCCCAGAGTTTCATCTAAATCCCAGCAGATAATGCGCCTTCCCTTTGACATAGTGTTAGTAGATAATACAAAATGTTTATAAAATGAGATAAAATGTGGAAAGGTGTGATCAGCTTCCATATTTTTCTGCTCTCTCGGTTATGTTCAGGATCAGAGGGATGATGTCCTTTCCCTCAATATGACCAAGCCCTCCGAGAGCGCAGTTCAGTTCATCGAATTTCTTCACATTGTCAGTGCGCTCTCCGCGGTAGACCAGGATCGGGACTTCATGGCCAGTGTGCTCCTTCCTGCTGACAGGCGTGGAATGATCTCCTGTAATAATGATGCATGCCCCTGTTTTTTCAAGGATTGGGATCATTTTGTCGATCTTTTCAAGAGCTTTGCATTTGGATTCAAAGTCCCCGTCATGGCCAGCGCTGTCGCAGGCCTTTACGTGAAGAAATACAAACTCATATTCAGAAGCAAGGGCTGATGATACTGCCTTTGCCTTTGCAATAAAATCAGTATTTTTGTCTCCGGTAGCCCCTGGAACAAGGGCAAGGTCCATATTCATAAATGAGGCAACGCCCTTGTAGAGAGCGCCTCCTGCAACGCAGATTCCATGCATTCCAAATCTTTCAATGAATGAGGTTGCATCCCGATATTCGCCTGCTCCCCTAAGCAAAACAGCATTTGCAGGTTTTTTTCGTGATTTGTTCTCAGAAGCCATGGATAGGCGCTCCTGTGCAAGTTCGGTGAATTTATTTACAATTCTGGCTGTTTTTGCTGCCTCTGAACTGTCATCAATAGGATAGCACTTTGAGATGGGATCATTTGAATGAGGATCAGTTTCCCCGATGTTACAGCTAAGGCCATTACCACGAAGAACCAATGCTCCCCTGTGCTCAACTGAATTTTTGAAGATTAGCTTGATCCCTTCGATTTCCATTGAAAGCAGCTTTGATAGCGAAGAGGCTGTTTTGGTATCAATCCTTCCGGCTCTCCTGTCAACTACCACCCCATCCTTGACAGTGGCAAAATTTGCCCGAAATGCAACATCCCCCTCCTGCAGCTCAATCCCAAGGCCAAGTGCTTCGAGAGGTCCCCTTCCATTATAGAAGAACTTTGGGTCATACCCAAGCAGCTGAAGATGAGAAGTGTCTGATCCTGGAATAAGATATCTGGAGATAGGACTCAGCATGCCAGTAATTCCTTTTTTTGCCAGTTTGTCAAGATTAGGGGTTTTTGCAGCC
The DNA here is from genome assembly GCA_964651995.1 of Microcaldota archaeon. Classification (GTDB taxonomy): domain Archaea; phylum Micrarchaeota; class Micrarchaeia; order Anstonellales; family Bilamarchaeaceae; genus Bilamarchaeum. The sequence goes on along the minus strand of CAZYZZ010000051.1, from coordinate 4,372 downwards.
TGAAGCGGAGTTTTTGGAGTTGGAAGGTCCCCAAGGCCATCGATTATGAACAGAATTGCTTTTTTCATACTGAGAGTAGCGGAGGAAAAACTAAAATAGCTTTCAGTAGTGGTAATAAGGGATAATCATGTTAGAAGAGAAGGGATAAATAGATTTATTAAACTCGGACTCTAAATAGACATCCACTAATTTTTAGCGTGGTTATTATGGATGTTGATCTTTCGGCTCAGGTATCAAAATTCCAGGAATACTTCAGCACGACATACAAGAAGAAAATCAATGAGCTTCGAAGGAGATATCCAGCGAGCAAGAGCCTCACAATAGACTATGCTGAATTCGAAAAAATAGACCCGGATCTTGCAGATGCGCTGATAAAAGAGCCGGATTTGATCATTGCCGCAGCAGAAGAGGCAATAAAAGAGCTCAATTACACTGTATCAGTAGGAGATCGCTTTGAGCCAAGAGTCAGATTCGAGAATCTTCCGAACGAAGACAGCCTGATTGAGAATATAGGATCAAAGAACATCGGTGAGATGGTCTCCTTCAAATGCGTTGTCACAAAAAGAGCAGAAGTAATGCACAGGGTAAAGGTAGGTGTGTACAAGTGCGATCTTTGCGGCTCTGAAACCAAGGTCATAATTGGAAAGAACTTCAACCCGCCAAAGAGATGCGAGGACTGTAAGAAGCTTGCCCTGAAGCGGGATGAGGAGGAGTGCACTTATGTTGATATGCAAAGAGCAGAGGTTCAGGAGCTTCTTGAGCGTGTTCGCGGAGGCGCTCCTGCTGCGCATATAGAGCTTCTGCTTGAGGATGATCTTGTCAACAAGGTAGCGCCAGGAGACAATATTTCAATTGCAGGAGTGCTGAGACTCAAGCCGCCGATGAAGATGAGGCAGAAACAGGAGCTGGTATTCAGCAGATACATAGAGGTAAACAGCGTCACCAGCCTGAAAAAAGACTTTGAAGAGATAGAGATCACAAAAGAAGAGGAGAGAAGACTCATTGAACTTTCAAAAGATCCGAATATTACAGATATTGTAATCAAATCCGTAGCTCCGTTTATTTATGGACACAATGAAGTGAAGCAGGCAATAGCACTTCAGCTTTTTGGAGGAACGCGCGGAAAGGTAATGAAAGGAGGAATGACTATCCGCGATGACATACACATACTTCTAATCGGAGATCCTGGTATTGCAAAATCAAGATTCCTTCAAAGTGTCGGAGACATTGCGCCAAAGAGCATCTATGTCAGTGGAAAGAGCGTCTCTGGAGCAGGTTTAACAGTTGCGGCAGAGCGTGATGAGCTTGGCGAAGGAGGCTGGACACTCAAGGCAGGTGCGCTTGTCCTTGCCAGCGGCGGAAGCGCGCAGATTGATGAGTTTGACAAGATCGATGATGAGGACCGGGCATCACTCCATGAGGCAATGGAAACTCAGACAATCTCTGTTGCAAAGGCGGGGATTGTTGCAAAGTTCAGGACAAAGACAGCAATTCTTGCTGCTGCAAATCCAAAGTATGGAAGATTTGACCAGACAAAGAACCTGTCTGATCAGTTCGATGTTCCGCCAACACTGCTCTCAAGGTTTGACCTGATTTTCCCGATTGTTGATATTCTGGATGAGACAAAAGATGCAAAGCTCGCATCGCACATCCTCAAAACTCACATGGATGAACATGTTGATGAAGAAGAGACATTTGACAAGGAACTTCTTCGAAAATACATCTCATATGCAAGAAGGAAGATTGCACCGAAATTATCAAAGGAAGCATCTGAAAAGATCAAGGAATTCTATGTTGAATTGAGAACAAAGGGCAAGGATGCCGGATCAGTTGCAATTACCCCAAGATATCTGGAGGGCCTGATCAGGCTTGCCGAGGCAAATGCAAAGATAAGATTGAGCAAAACAGTTGAGGCTAATGATTCAGATGTTGCAATTGCTCTCTTCAATTATGTAATGGCCCAGATAATGACTGACAAGGCAACAGGAGCCTTTGATGTTGATGTTGTTGCAACAGGAAAGCCAAAATCAGAACGCGACAAGATGCAGAAGGCAGATACAATACTAGACATAATAAGAGAGCACCTAAGAAAGAATGATACTGCAGATGTTGAAGAGGTCATCAGCGATGCAGAGTCATATGAGATTGATGCTGGAAGTGCGAAGAAGATCATCAGCGAACTCCTGAGAAGAGGAGTCATTTATGAAAAGGAATATGGCCAGATCAGAATAGTCGGGGAATGATATGAGACTGCTACTTTCAATTTTAGCTCTTTTTATAGTAGCCCAATTGCTTGGAATATTCACCGGACTTACTGTGATATCTGATTTGAACAGGAACCCATATGTTGAAGAGCTGGTGATAACCCAGGATGCGGATGAGCCTGCAAATGCACTGTTCTTTATCGGATACATCCTCTTTGGAGCTGTGCTGATGATTGTTCTGATAAGGCTATTCAAAAAATTCGGAATCCTCTTTACACTGATGGAATTTATGCTGATTTCAACTTCAAGTTCCATTGTATTCTATGCATTTCTTAGGATGGTTCTTGGATATGAGATCAGCACGATAATAGCAGTCCTGATGGGACTTGCATTCTCGGCAGCCAAATGGCTTCGCCCGCAGCTGAAGAACACTGCTGCAGTTCTAGCAACTGCAGGGGTTGGAGTGATATTCGGCATCTCGCTTGGAGTTCTTCCGCTTATTATTTTCCTTGTTTTCCTCTCCATATACGATTACCTTTCAGTGTTCATGACAAAGCACATGGTAGAGCTTGCAAATTTTGTTGTAAAGAAAGATCTTGCATTTACGATAACTGCAAGAGCACCTGCAAAAAAAGGCAGGAAGGAAAAGAGGATAGACCTTGGAACAGGAGATATCATAGCGCCGATCATGCTCGAGGTCTCAGCACTTTCATTTAATCCTGTTGCAACAGTATTCGTATTCTTTGGGGCCATAATTTCGCTTGGAGTATTCCTCACAGTTGTCTGGAGGAGCAGGATGGTTTTGCCAGCCCTTCCTCCAATAGTTTCAGGAATGATAATCAGCCTGCTAATTGGATTCTTACTTGGGTTTTACTAAATCCAGGACAACCTGGACAGTATCTGCAGAATAGGGCCTGACAACTCTCCATGATGAGATTTCATAATTTTCCCTGATCTTGGACTTTGCATCAACAAGAGGATTCTTGCTACTAGCCAGAGTATAGAAATGAATTGTTCCACCTGGTTTTGCTGCTGAAAATGCCAGGTCAAGAAACTGATCTGCAGAATGCGGAAGCGGCATAACGATCCGGTCAAAATCAGAATAGGAAAAGGACCTTGCATCTCCCTCAAGAACGGAAATATTTGGGAGCTTGTTTAGTGCAATATTCTCCCTCATGGAGGCTGCTGCATCGGGATTCAGTTCAACTGCAGTAATCCCTGCATCAGGATGATCCTTTGCAATAACAAGTGCAAAAGGACCTACTCCTGCAAACAAGACAAGGATACGCTCACCAGGCCCGGCCAGATTCGAGATCCTTTTCCTCTCAGTAGAAAGCCGGATTGAGAAATAGACTTTTGAAACATCGAATTTCATCAGGCAGCCATGCTCCTTGTATGTTGTTTCTGTTTTATCTTCTCCTGCAATAAGCTTGAGCCTTCTGACCCTGTATTCCCCTTCCATTGGCCCTAGTTTTTTCAGGACAGTCCTGATGCTCCGGTGAACTTTCAGTAGCGCTTCTCCTATCTGCTTTTCCTTTGGAACAAGTGATTGCGGAATCTCAACAATTGCAATATCCCCGATCAGATCAAATGAGGTTGTAAGCTCTTGCAGCTCAGATTCAGTAAGAAGATCTGCAAGTGCATCTCTAAGCTTCATAAAAGGCAGCTCGCGTTTTTCTGCCTCCCTCTCGACAATTTCGAAATCCTGGTATGGACCGATTACTGGAAATAAAAGATAGTCTCCTTCGCTTAGGATCGGATATCCAGGCGAAAAAATAGCTGCCTCAGTAAGCTTGCTTCGAACTTCCTCTCCACGGGCTTTTGGAACCTTTAGAAATTTCATGGTTACTCCAGGACAATTGATGGCTTGTTTGGAAGGGAGTTGCCGGCTTTTGGATGCTTCCCTTCCTCTTCAGGCAGTACAGTTACCTTGCATCCGAATTCATCAGAAAGGAACTGCTCTGCATCCAGAAGTGCATCCAGCTCATCCTTTTGCGGAACTGGCATTTCAAGGGAATGGATATTCTTCATGATCTGCTTGGTAATGCGAGTAACCTCTTTCATTGGCATTTTTTCTGCTGCAGCAGCCTTCATAGTGCCTTCAAAGGATTTCTCAGCCCTTGCAATCTCAAAGAGCCTTCTCTTCCAGTCAGATGCAACAAATACAG
>CAZYZZ010000050.1:0-7670 GCA_964651995.1 Microcaldota archaeon | reverse complement strand
TTTACGACCATAGGTCTATACTGAATAGTTTGTTTTTAATATTTTTCAACAAATCCTTTTCTGATGAAAAAACTTGAGCTTGAAATAGCTGCCCTCAAAGAGCGCAACAAGCGCGTTGAATCAGACAAAGCCTGGGAGACAAGCCTGTTTCGCAGGTTCCTGATAGCGGCAGGGACCTATCTGCTCTCGCTAACCCTGTTTCTCATCATAGAGGCTCCAAATCCGTATCTTGCCTCTTTTGTCCCGACTCTGGCCTTTCTTCTCTCCACATTAACACTCCCGTTTTTCAAAAAGCTCTATTTGGGCTCCAGATAGTACTTTTTTAAATTGCTCACGGTAATAATTTATCCTTCTTAAGGTGTAATGTTTATGAGACGAGTTGGAATTATAGGAGCTGGAATGACCCGCTTTGGTGAAAACTGGGAGCAGGGCTTTAGGGAGCTTGTTGTCGAGGCAGGCGTCAAGGCACTCACTGATGCAGGCATCAGCGGAGACAAGATAGATGCAGGCTACATCGGAACAATGGCATCCGGACGTTTGATAGGACAAGAGCACATAGGAGGCCTTATTGCTGATTATATGGGCCTAAATCCAATTCCGATTACCCGTGTTGAAGGTGCGTGCGCATCTGGTTCACTTGCACTTCGCCAGGGGATCATGGCAGTAGCAAGCGGAATGCATGACATAGTAGTAGTTGGCGGGGTTGAAAAAATGACTGAGCTTGGCGTCAATACAGTAAGCGACATCCTGGGTGGCGCGGGCGACCAGGAGTGGGAACTTTTCCTCGGCGCAACCTTTCCTGCAATCTATGCCCTTATGGCAAGGCGGCACATGGAAGACTTTGGCACAACCGAGGAAATGCTGGCTTCTGTTGCTGTGAAAAACCACAAACACGGAGTCCATAATAAGTATGCCCAGTTCCCAAGAGAGGTCTCAATGGAACAGGTGCTTGGATCAAAAATGATCGCAGATCCGCTCAAGGTTTTGGACTGTTCTCCAATAACAGACGGGGCAGCTGGAGTAATTCTCGCCCCCATGGATATGGCAGAGAGCTTTACAAAAAAACCAATTGAGATTACTGCAAGCGCACAGGCAAGCGATACTATTGCTCTTCACTCAAGGCAATCATTAACCGGCCTTCGGGCAACCCAGGTTGCTGCAAAAAAGGCATTTGACATGGCCAAAGTAACTCCAAAGGACATAAATCTTGCAGAGGTCCATGACTGCTTTACAATTGCCGAAGTCATGGCAATCGAGGATATCGGATTCTTTGAAAAAGGAAAAGGTGGGCAGGCTTCTCTTGATGGAAAGACTGCTCTTGGAGCAGAGCTTCCGATAAACACCTCCGGAGGCCTAAAGGCATGCGGTCATCCTGTTGGTGCAACTGGCATCAAACAGGCAGTTGAATGTGTGTGGCAGCTTCGCGGCGAAGCAGAAGGGCGGCAGGTCAAGGATGCCAATCTGGCACTTAGCCACAATGTCGGCGGAAGCGGAGCTACTGCCGTAGTTCATATCTACAAGAAAAATTAGAAAGAAATCAGTTTATGATTTCCATTTTTTGTTTTTGCCCACTGATCTTCTTTAGCTCTGGCTTTTCACCTGTAGCACGCGTATATACTATTCCGTGCCAGTTGCGAAGCCCGAATTTTTCATCCAGAAGGCTTATCACTTTCTCAGTGTCAAAGCTTCTGCATGAGTACAGGTCAAAATAGATTTCATTATCTTCTCCCTTATGGTCAAAGAAATGCAGCGAACAGTGAGATGTAGTTATCATCTGCACAAAACTCTGGCCAGGAAAATCTAAATCTTCGGCGTCGGCCCAGTTAATTTCCCCAAGTGGCTTCATGTCGATTTCTTTTAGCAACATGTCCACGAAACGCTTTGACTCTTCCCGCGGCAACGCCTTGAAAGACGGGTCGATCTTTGCGTTCACAGTTAGGTGTATGTGTTGTAGTTCCATTTTTCATCTTCTCATATAATTTTTTTTACTTGAACAAAACAGTCTTGTTCCGACAAAAAACTTATGTCTAACAACATTTCTGTTAATATTTTTTTTGCATCCTATTTGAGTACCCATTAAGTATTTAAACGTTTCCATCATTTCCCCCTCCGAACCATTAACACCACCTCGAACCATGATTTATGCGGTATCTTTTTATTAACTCATAATCTATCATATTTACGGGTCTAATTGCTCGCGCGGGAGAGTACAATGCAGCTTGAGATAATACCAGCCATATTAGTTAAAAGCAGGGAGGAGCTTCTCTCACGCATCGCCCTTGTCAAGGATCACGTCAATATCATCCAGCTTGATATTATGGATGGTGAATTTGTTCCAAACAAGACAATCGGCCTCGAATCACTTCATGATCTTCCTGATGCAAATTATGAATTCCATTGGATGGTTTTCAATCCTGAAAAATGGATCGAGAAAACACCGGGACCTCACATGCATCTTGTACACGTCGAAACGATCAGTGATTTTGACAAAATCCGCTCTGTTGTGAAGCAGGCAGGCGGAAGGCTCGGCCTTGCAATCAATCCTGAGACTCCTGTTGAAAAAGTCATTCCACATCTCTCTGATATTGAGCAGGTTTTGGTAATGACAGTCCGCCCTGGTTTCTCCGGACAATCCTACATGGTGGACATGGAAGAGAAAATAAAGAAAATCCGGGAACTGGGTCCTTCGATGAATATTGAAGTGGATGGCGGGGTGTGCCTGAAAACGATCCACGGAGCCTATAGCGCCGGAGCAAACTATCTTGCTGCTGCAAGTGCCATTTTTTCCGGTGAAATAAAAACCAACATCGAAAATCTCAAGAAAACTGCTGCAACTGGGTGCAAAGAATGAGAAGAAAAAAAATAAACAACATAAAACAGCTGAATTTGATAGCAAATGAAGTTCGCAAAGACGTTGTGAAGATGATATATGAGGCCAAAAGCGGACACTCTGCAGGCTCCATCGGCCTTGCTGATATCTTTGTTGCGCTTTACTCAAATGTGCTCTATCACGACCCGGACAACCCTGACTGGCCAGACCGTGATCGTTTTGTTCTCTCAAACGGGCACGTATGCCCTGTTCTTTATGCTGTTCTTGCAAATGCCGGTTATTTCCCCAAGGAAGAGCTCATGACACTTCGTAAGCTTGGCACCCGCCTTCAGGGACATCCTCACAGGACTCTGCTTCCTGGAATTGAAACTTCCTCCGGCCCTCTTGGCCAGGGACTTTCACAGGCAATCGGCATGGCTCTTGTTGCAAAGACCGAAAAGAAGAAATCTCGCGTTTACTGTATGGTCTCTGATGGCGAGCAGCAGGAAGGCCAAAGCTGGGAAGCTGCAATGCTCGCAGCAAAGCTCAAGCTTGGAAACCTTACTGTTATTATGGACCGAAACAATATTCAGATAGATGGCTATACTGAGGATGTCATGCCACTTGAGCCGCTTGCTGAGAAATTCCGGTCATTTGGATGGCATGTCATTGATATCGACGGGCACAATATCCAACAGGTAATTGACGCCTGCAATGAAAGCCGGGCTGTCTATGAAAAACCCACAATGATCATTGCCCATACTATTCCGGGAAAGGCAGTCTCCTTTATGGAATACAGCTTTGAATGGCACGGAAAACCACCAAGCAAGGAAGATATGGAAAAGGCACTGGAAGAGCTTGAAAACATGAGAAAGATGATCGAGGAGGGAGAAGCATGATCGCTGATTTACATAACCCAGAAACAAAAAAACCTACTAGGGACGGATTTGGAAAGGGTCTGCTTGAGCTTGGAGAAAAGGATGAGAACGTTTGGGCTCTGACAGCCGATGTCTCAGGTTCTGCAAGGACAAACTGGTTTGCAGAAAAGTATCCAAAGAGGTTTGTCCAGGTCGGTGTTGCAGAGCAAAACATGGTTGGTGTTGCATCAGGAATTGCAAGTCTTGGCAAAACTGTTTTTGTCTCTGCATTCGGTGCGTTTTCCCCAGGGCGAAACTGGGACCAGATCAGGGTTTCAGTATGCTACAACGATGTCAATGTCAATTTCCATGCATCACACACGGGAATTACTGTTGGTCCTGATGGAGCATCCCACCAGGTCCTTGAAGATATTGCAATTGTGCGCTCTCTTCCAAATATGATCGTGATGTCTCCAGCAGACCTTGAGGAAACCAGAAAGGCAACTATAGCCGCAGCTGCAACAAAAACTCCATGTTATATCAGAACCTCAAGACAAAAGGTTCCTGTTTTCACTAATGATGATGACAAATTTGAAATTGGCAAAGCAAATGTCTACCGCCAAGGTTCTGACGTTGCAATCTTTGCCCATGGTATCGTAGTCTACGATGCTCTTATGGCAGCAGAAAAGCTCAAGGAAAAAGGGATTGATGCTGCGGTTGTTGACTGCCATACTATCAAGCCGCTTGATGAGGATGCGGTTCTGAAACATGCAAAAGACTGCGGCCTGATAGTCTCCGTTGAGGATCACCAGGTTACAGGAGGCCTTGGAAGCGCAATCTCAGAGCTCCTTTCTGAGAAATACCCAACTCCTGTAAAAAGACACGGCATCTACAATCTGTTCTGCGAATCTGCAAGTGCAGATGAGCTTCTAAAGAAATACTTACTTGATTCTGATGGCATTGCAAAAACAGTAGAAGAATCTATGGGGATGAAAAAGTAATGGCACTTTCTGAATTATGCATAGCTACAAAAACTTCTGTTGGGGCTTTGATAATTCTCTCCTTACTTTTGTCCATTATAATTTATGTATCCTCGATTTATTTCAAAAAAAGAAAAATATTGAAGTCTCTCTCCAAACTCCTTTTCGTTTGTGGTGTTGGGGGCGGCACAATACTTTATCTTATAATTCCTTTTGCTGTCAATTCTCTACTGGGCTTTCCTAATCCGTCGATGACAGAATGCCAACAATTCGCATGGCCTCCATATTGTGGCAATGCCTATTGTGAACAAAATGATTATCAAGATGGTGGGAACTGCACGTGTATACAACGGTGATATTATGAAATTTTTCCTTGATACAGCAGATGTTGAAGAGATAAAAAGAGCAGTTGCTCTTGGGATGTGCGATGGAGTTACAACAAATCCATCCTTGATCATGAAAGCCGGAAAGGACCACAAGACAGTGATTCAGGAAATCTCCAAGGTAGTTGAAGGCCCTGTTTCAGTAGAGGGAATTGCGGAAACTGCAGAAGAGATGGTCAGGGAAGGAGAGGAATTCTCAACCTGGGGCCCTAATGTCGTAATCAAAATCCCAATGACCAAGGAAGGAATGAAGGCTGTGCGGATTCTTTCCCAGAAAGGCCTCAAGACAAATGTTACTCTGGTATTCTCAGCTTCCCAAGCTTTGCTCGCTGCAAAGGCAGGAGCCACATACGTCTCTCCATTTGTCGGAAGGCTTGATGATATCTCTGAGAGCGGAACTGACCTCATCTCAGATATCATGGACATCTATGGCAACTATGATTTTGGTACAGAAGTGATCGTCGCTTCAATCAGGCACCCGATGCATATAGTCGAGTCTGCAAGAGCAGGAGCACATATCGCAACTGTTCCGGCAGCAGTCCTGGAGAAGCTTTGGCATCATCCGCTTACTGACAAGGGAATAAAGACATTCAAGGAACACCACGAAAAACATAAAAACACCATGCAATAACGTGATATCATGAAAGAGGCAATTCCACTTACCTGGAGAAAAATTCCTGAGAGATACAGGCTTCTTGGAGTCAAATGCGAAACATGCTCCAAAAATTACTTCCCAAAGCGCAGCATCTGCCCAACCTGCAGAAGAAAAGGAAAACTGGTTGATGTCCGCTATTCAGGAAAAGGCACTATCTTCTCATTTACTGAAGTAGCAGCCCCGCCGCAGGGCTTTGAGGATCAGATCCCATACATCCTTGCTGTGATCGAGCTTGAGGAAGGCGCAAGACTTACTGCGCAGGTTGTTGATGCAACAAAAGATGATATCAAAGTAGGATCAAAAGTAGAGCAGGTATTCCGGGTTATCCAAAGAAATGATCCCGAAGGCCTTGTGCACTATGGATTCAAGTTCAAATTAGTTTCCTGATCCACTCGAGCATTCTTCCAAGCTTCTCTTTTTTCACTTCCTTCAAGCTGACCCATTTGAATCCTGCAAATTCACTGCTAGGGTTTGCCTTCTTGTTCTTTGCAGTAATCTCAAACACATAGCAGGATATCCACTTTTTCTTCCTCCTTGAGCCTGCATTGTGCCTTGATTCGAACTTGATCTCTCCAACTTCCCCATCTATCCCTGTTTTCTTTAGAAAAACTTCTCCAAGCTGCGATACCGGGTCAGAAGTCTTGTATGAGTATATCCATGGAAGCTCCAGCCTCGCTACTCCGTGCTGGTCTTTTTTAATCAGGAAAAGCACCCTTCCACCATCGCTCAGCATGCCGCAGACAAGTGCCTTGGGAACTTCCGGCTTCTCGCACAGTTTTTTTGCACTACTCATGGACAGTATCCCACATTTTTTTGGCAAGCTTTCCGCTGTACATCATCTTTTCCACTTCTGCCTTCTCTCTTGCCTTCCTGTGCTCCTGCAGAAATTCATTTACCTTTTCAATGAGAATCCCCTTCATCTCACCGGAGAGAATTTTTCCAGAAGTATAATCCTCACGTATCTGCGCAAGCTTCTTGTCATCGCCTTCAAACATTATCGAGAGCCACTGGAACGGAACATCTATTGTAGGGTCTCCTCCAAGCTTCCTGTGCTCCTCAACCGTATCCTTGCCGCCAGAAAATGCATATTTGTTTATTTTCTTCTTCACCTGCTTCTCATCATCGGTCAATAGTATTGCAGTCTGGGCGCCAGCACTCGAGCTCATTTTCCCTTCCACTCCCTGCAGCGGCGGCAGGAACCTGCTGTGTATTGCAGATGTTTTGTGGAAGCCAAGACCTTCTGCTATATCCCTTTGTATCCTCCAGTAATTATCCTGGTCAATAGCACAAGGAATCAGACATCTCTTTTTCTCAAACATGGACGGTATTGTCTGGATCGCAGGATACATTGAAAGTCCGATGTTTGTAGCATCATCAAATCCAAACACTGCCTTTACTGTCGAGCCTGTGATCTTTCTTGCAGCCCGAAGAAGCAGGGGATACATATTCCTGATGTATTCACTGTCCTTGAAGATGAAAGTCCTCTCCGGATCAAACCCTATTGCTGCAATATCTGCTATGTTTTCTGCAGCAGCAGCCTGGACATCGGACCAGGTATAGTTCCTTTTGTGGAGAAACCCTTCGTCATCTGTGATCTCTATGTACAGGTTGCATTTGAACTTGTCCTGGAGCCACTTTGTCAATGTCAGGGGAACCATATGCCCGATATGCATGCCTTTGCTTGGCTTTCTTCCAGTATAGAGGAAAAATCCCTTTCCCTTCTCGTAGTCATCCAGAGCAAGATTCAAATCCCTATGCGAGAAGAAGAATCCTCTCCGGAGCATTGGATGCAGCGGCCCGCAGATCTTCTCCAGCCTTTCAGTTAATTTCTTGTCTATCCTGCTTGTGCCAAATTGCTTGATGAGTTTTTCATAATCAATGGAACCACTCACTTCCCATGGCGTGACCTTGAAATCATTCATACCTTTTAGAAGAAGAAAAGGGATTAAAAAAAGCACGAACCTTTTTAAGTCGCACTAGATATAT
>CAZYZZ010000049.1:0-7699 GCA_964651995.1 Microcaldota archaeon | reverse complement strand
GTCAGCGAGTATGCCATCATCTGGTCATGCTCATCAAAAGTATATTCAAATATCCTCAGGCCAAGCGAGCTGAAGAACTTCATGAAAAATGTTGCTCCTTCCTGGTCCGAGCCCTTGATTATTATCGCGTTTTCCTCACGAAGGGAGTCCATATTGGCAAAAGTCGGCCCAAACATGGGATGCGTCGAGACATATCTGTGTCCGCAGTTTTCGTAATAATCCTTGATCTCTCCCTTGATTGAGGCAACATCGCACAAAATGCATTCTTCTGGAAGATGCTCTTCTATTTCCTTGAATGCGGCTATGGTATGCTGGAGGCTTACTGAATTGATCACCATCTGCGGACCAAAGCTGCCAAGCTCTGCAAGATTCTCCAACACCCTTGCATTTTCCACTTCCTTTGCCCTTGCAACATCGATGTCAAAGACCGCAATCTCATTTTCTTTTGAAAGCACTGCTGCAAGCCATGCTCCCATCTTCCCTGCTCCAACTATTGCTATCCTCATCATTCTGCCTCTTTGTAGCAGCCTAAAAACTTGTATGTGGCCGTATGCTGCTGCACTTCCTCAAGCGCTTTCTTTACTTTTGAATCTTCACTGGATCCCTGGAAGTCCAGCAAAAATGCATAATTTCCAGGATCATCAACAAGAGGCCTTGATTCGATTCTGGTCAGGTTGATGCCTGCTTCAGAGAATCTCTTTAGCACATTGAAGAGCGCTCCTGCCTTGTGCGCAGTGGAAAATACGATAGAGCATTTGTTACCCTTTTCTTTTGAAGGCTCTTTTGATATGACCAGGAACCTTGTTGTATTGGTCTTGCAATCCTCTATGTTCTCCTTTATTATCTCCAGATTGTAAATCTCCGCACAAAGTCTGCTTGCTATTGCTGCAGTTGCTGCCGGCTTGTCCTTTGCAACAGTCATTGCAGAGCCTGCAGTATCGTAATGCTCACGTGCTTCCAGCTTGTTTCTTGATATGAATCCCCTGCACTGCGAGAGGGCTTGCGGATGTGAGATGGTTACTTTAAGATCCCTGTATTCTGTTCCTGGGTATGCAAGAAGGCAGTGGTGGATCGGCACTTTTATCTCTCCAATCACATGGAGGTCGGTTTTTGTTAGAAGGTCATTTACCGGGGATACGAGTCCTGCGAGGGAGTTTTCAACAGGCACAATCCCAAGATCCAACTCTCCGCTTTCTACTGCTTCAAATACATCTGAGAATGCTTTGTGGGGAATCGGCACTGCATTTTTGTCATAGCTTCTCACTGCAATCTCGCTATATGCCCCATGCTCTCCCTGGAAGCCTATCAGCTTCAGCTTTTTCTTCTGGAGTTCTTTTGATTCACTTATGATCTTTTGGTAGAGCTCCTCTGTAAATTCCTTACTCAGGATCCCGCCTGAAAATTTCTGGATTTTCTCAAGCACCTCTTCCTCTCTTTTTGAGTCTTCTGTTTCCTTTTTGAAGTTTTTCGTCATAAGAGTTGTCTCCATCCTCTTATTCAGAAGTTTAATCAGCTCAGCATCAATTCCGTCTATTTCCCTTCTCAATTTTTCAAGTCTCATATATTTCACCTCGAATTTTCTCTAATCATCATATCTGCCATTACAATTGCAGCAGCAGCCTCAACTACAACAGGTACCCGAAGCGCAATGCATGCATCATGCCTTCCACCGGTGCTAATTTTTTTCACCTTTCCGCTCTTGAGATCTATTGTCCTCAATGGTTTTTTTATGCTGGCAGTCGGCCTTATCGCAACCCTGAATACGATTTCGTTTCCATTTGTGATTCCGCCGTTTATTCCGCCGGAATTATTGGTATCTGTTTTCCCGCTCTTATCGATTATCTCGTCATTGAAAACACTTCCTCTCATCTTTGTTCCGCCAAAGCCTGCTCCGAATTCGATTGCCTTGACTCCTGGGATGGAAAACATTGCATGCGAGAGTGCAGATTCAACTGAATCAAAGAACGGCTCTCCAAGTCCTACCGGAACATTGCTTATCCTGCACTCTACAATTCCGCCTACTGAATCTCCCTCCTCCGCTGCTTTCTCTACTTCTTTTTCAATGTCCTTTGATCCGGAAACTTCGATCAGCGTGGCGTTTACTTTCATCTTTCCAATGATCTTTTTTGCAATCACTCCTGCTGCAACATAAGGGGCAGTGAGCCTGCCTGAAAAGTGTCCTCCGCCCCTGTAGTCATTGAGGCCATTGCTCTTCTGGGATGCTACAAAATCCGCATGGCCTGGCCTTGGGCTGTCCCTGATATGTGAATAGTCCTTGGATCTCACATCCTTGTTCTCAAATGCTATGCAAATTGGCGCTCCTGTTGCCACCCCGCCAAACAAGCCGCTTTTGATAATCGGAACATCCGGCTCCTTTCTTAAGGTTGTTCCAGGCGCGCCGCTTTTTCTCCGGTCAAGATCTTTCTTGAAATCCTCTTCAGATATCTTCTCTCCGCTTGGGCAACCGTCAACAACTACTCCAACTTCCCTGCCGTGGGATTCTCCGTAAATACTCACTCTGAACATCCTTCCCAAAATATTCATCTTCTCACCATAATCTCTTCCAAATCCCCAAAGAATCCTGGATATGATTTGGATATGCACTCTTCATCCTCAATCTCTACCTTGCCTTTGCATGCCAGCGCTGCAATTGCGCCTGCCATTGCAATCCTGTGATCATTGTGCGATTTGATCCTGCCTCCATCAAGCTGCACTCCCTCTATTATCATTTGATTTGCCTCAACTTTAATATTTGCTCCAAGCGCTGAGAGTTCTTCCACCAGGGCAGAGGCCCTGTCGCTTTCCTTGTGCCTGAGCCTTTCTGCTCCGCTGATTATGCTCTTTCCCCTGCAGTTGCATGCAAGCACTGCAAGCGGAGGAAAGAGGTCTGGACAATCTGCTGCATCAAATTCAAATGCAATAAGTTCATTCTTCTCAACAATTGCAGAATCCTGGTTTTCGCGGACTGTTGCTCCTGCTTTTTTCAAAGCCTTTAATATCGCTATATCTGCCTGTGAGGACCTCATGTTCAGTCCGCCTACTCTCGCTTCTCCTGCAATTGCGCCTGCAACAAGCAGAAATGCTGCTGCCGACCAGTCTCCTTCAACATCATATCTCCTTGACCTGTACCTCTGCTTTCCTCTGATTTCAATTCTTTCAAAATTGTTCTCTGCCTTGATCTTTATTCCAAAATCTGCCAAAAGGTCCATTGTCATCTTAACATAAGGCCTGCTCCTCAGATTCTTCACAGTGAGCTTTGAATCCTCGCTGCAAAGGGGAAGCGCCATCAAAAGTCCGCTTATGTGCTGGGAGCTTTTTGATCCATCGACCTCCATATCCCCGCCAACCATCGGGCCTTTTATCTTCAGCGGCAGCTTTCCATCGTTTGTAGTGCACATTACCCCTGCTTCAAAGAGCGCATCTTCAATCATGTCCATTGGCCTGCTTTCCAGTGACCCTTGTCCTGTTACTGTTATCTCATTATCGTAGAGTCCTGCTATTATGGAAATGATCCGAAGGCATGTTCCTGATTCTCCGCAATCAAGTATGTCCTCAAGAGGCATCCCACCTCCATGGACAGTCACCTTCTTCTCATCATACTCAACTTTTGCTCCAAGGGATCCGATTACTGCAATGGTGGCCTCGCAGTCGCTGCAAAAGCTCGGATTGGCAATTACTGTTTCATCTTCTGCAAGCATCGCTGCGATAAGAGCTCTTTGCATCATGCTCTTTGAAGGCGGTGCAATTACCCTTCCGCTAATTTTTGAAGGTTTTATTGATTTCATATAGTATCCTCTCTGATATTTCCCGAGGGCTCTTGTCATCAGTATTAATCATAAGGTCTGATGCCTCTGCATAATGGCATTTTCTTTTTGCAAGCAGCTTTTCAATAACCCCCTCCGGATTGTCTACTTCAAGCAGCGGGCGGGACCCGTCCCTTGGCACTCTCTCTAGGATTGTTTTCGGGCTTGCCCATAGCCAGACTACAAGTGAGTTGTCCTTGAGCAGTTTCCTGTTCTCCCTTCTCATTATCAGGCCTCCGCCGCAATTGACAATTATGTCCTTCTTATTACTTATACCAGACAAAACCCTGCTCTCGAGGATGCGAAATTCATCCTCTCCATCCTCTTCAAAAATCTCCCTGATTGTTTTGCCTGCTGTTTTTTCTATCTCCTTGTCAATATCAAAAATTACCTGCCCTGTAATATCTGAGATTTGCCTAGCTATTGTATCCTTTCCGCTTCCCATGAATCCAACAAGGGAAATATTTCCCTGGCCCTGGCTCAGCTGCGCGTTTTGTACTGCATTCCTCATCACATCTTCAGGCGCTTTTTTTCCTGTGAACAGTTCAAATGCAAGAAGCCCCTGGTAAACCAGCCAGTCTCCTGCATCAATGATGGTGCATCCTATCTCACTTCCGTCTGCTGCAAGAGCCGATTCAGTAGAATAATAAGCATCAAAAATTGTCATCTCAGGCTTAAGCAGATTCTTTGGAACAACCCTCTCTCCTGTGCTAAGGCATCCTATGATTATGTCGCATCCATCAAGCGCTTTTTTCAGATCATTTTGATCCAGTGACGAGTATGAAATGCCAAATTCCAGAGCAAGTTTTCTTGCCTTTTCAACTGTCCTGTTTGCAACAGTGACATTTGCACCATGCTCAAGCATTGCAACTATTGCTGCCCTAGAGGCTCCTCCTGCCCCAAGCACAACTGCTTTCTTTCCCTTGATCTCAATCCCTTTTGCAATGATTGATTGTGCAACACCATGTGGGTCTGTATTGTAGCCTGTTGTTTTCCCAGGCGCTATCACTACTGTGTTTACTGCCTTGATCTTCTCTGCAACCTGGTCCACCTCATCGACATGATCAATTATGTTCTTGAATGGGGAAGTGACACTCAGCCCGCTAATCCCTGCTGATCTTGCTGTTTCAATAGCCTCTTTCGGACTTCCAACTGCCAGCCTGACATAATGGGCATGTATTTTCGCTTCCTTGATTGCAGCATTGTGCATTTGCGGGCTTTTGCTGTGGAGAACCGGCCTTCCGATCACTGCAAGCAATTCCTCATTCATTTTCCAGCCCTCCTATTATCTTTTCCATCTCATTTCTGCTCAGCTGCCCTTCTGCAGTCTCCATTCCAGCGCCAGCTGATGCGAATGTGAACTGGCTTCCAAGAAGAGGCCCTGCAATCCTGGTTATCCTCCCAAGCCTTCCCATTCCAATGACTACCATCTTCTTCTGAGACTCAAGAAGGCCAAGAAGCCTTGCATTGTCGCTTCTTGAATTTACCTTGCATGCAATCTTTGCAATATCTGCTCCTGCACCAAAGCATTGCTCTGCTATCCTCTCAAGCTCTTCTTTTGATGGCGTTTTTTCGTAATTATGATAAGAAACAATAACCTCGCAGTTCCCTTCCCTTGCCTTTGCAATTATGTTTTTCCTGTATTGTTCTTCTGATTCAAGTTCGATGTCAACCATTGAGGCTCCGGATTCTATTGCAAGGAGCAATGCCCTCTCCCTTAGCTTCTTCTCATCTCCTTCTCTATAAGTTGCAATGAGCTTTTTTGGAACTGAAAAAAGCTGCATAATCTCCTCTTCGCTCAGATTTGCCTTGTCCAGCCTTATTTCTGCAAATTCTGCTGATTCCAGAGCCTTCATGCATTTTTCCATCCCTTCTTCTCCAATGCTAATACATATCATTGATGACCTCCTCCATCTCATCCAGGGAAACTTCGACAATCTTTGCACTTCCTATTCCACAGATAAGGGGCATCTTCAGAACCCCGTCCCTTCTTTTCTTGTCTCTGCGAATTGCATCAACAACTTCCTTTGCATCCATCTCTGCCTTGGTTGGAAGCCCTATTTTTTCAAGCAGACTCTCAAGCCTTGAGAGGTCTTTTTCATCTAGCAGCCCTCTCTGGACTGCAATTTTTCCCTCGGCAACCATGCCAACTGCCACTGCCTTGCCATGCGCAATCTTCAGGATTTTTTCCACTGCATGGCCTATCGTATGGCCAAAATTAAGCTTCATCCTCTCTCCATGCTCAAGCTCATCTGCAATAACCACATTGACCTTTACTGCAGCAGACTTTGGAACAATTTTCTTCAGACTAGAAGCTGAAAACAGGTCCTGGCAGCTCTCAAGCTCTTCAAATGCCTTTTCATCTGCAATTGAGGCGTGTTTTACTACCTCTGCATATCCGCATCTAATCTCTTCCTGTCCAAGCGTTTCAAGAAGGGCAGTATCAACCAGAACAGCCTCCGGCTGCCTGAAGGTTCCGATGATGTTCTTGTAGCCCCTGAAATTTACGCCGTTCTTTCCTCCGATTCCTGCATCTACCTGGGCAAGAAGAGTTGTCGGGACAAGGATCAGCTTCATTCCCCTGCAATATGTTGTTGCAACAAAACCTGCAATATCACAGACAATGCCTCCTCCGATTCCGATTACTACTGACGCCCGGTCGAGCTCCAGCTCAAGCATCTTCTCATAGATCTGCTCAAGGGTCTCAAGGGTTTTTATCTCCTCGCCCTGGCCAATCTCCACTATGGGAGCCTTTGGGAATTTGCTCTCATGGTATTTTCGCACATTGGAATCTGTGATGATTATTGCTCTCTTTTCACCTATCATCTCTTCCAAATCAGAGATTGGCTTGTCAAGAAGCACTTCACAGGATCCAATATTCATCTTCATCTGAGTCCCTCGCTTTTCATCATCTTCTCAAGTTTCCTCACCTTCACCATCAGGTCAGTGAACATAGGCGGAGTCATTGCCTGATCCTTGTCGCTGAGTGCTTCTGCAGGATTTCTGTGCACCTCGACTATCATTCCGTCTGCTCCTGCTGCAATTGATGCAAGGCTCATTGACGGAATCAGGCTGAGTTTTCCGGTTGCATGCGTCGGATCAGTAATAACCGGAAGGTGGGTGAGCTCCTTTACTGCCGGAACTGCACTGATATCAAGGGTGTTTCTGGTGTATTTCTCAAAAGTCCTGATCCCTCGCTCGCAGAGTATGACATCCGGGTTTCCCTCATTCAGGATATACTCTGCGCAATTCAGCCATTCCTCGATAGTAGAGTGCATGCCCCGCTTGAGAAGCACTGCCTTGTTTGACTTTCCAACCTCGCGAAGCAGGGAGAAGTTCTGCATGTTTCTTGCTCCTATCTGGAGCACGTCTGCATATTCGCATACCCATGAGACATCCCTTGGGTCTATGACCTCAGTTACAATGGGCAGTCCGGTCTCCTCTCTTGCCTTGTCAAGTATCTTGAGCCCTTGGAGCCCAAGTCCCTGGAAAGCATATGGTGAAGTTCTTGGCTTGAATGCTCCTCCACGGAGCATGTCTGCCCCAGCTGCCTTTACTGCATGTGCGGTCTCAAGTGTCTGATCCTCGCTCTCGACCCCGCAAGGTCCGGCAATTACTGTAAAACCTGAGCCGACTTTGACGTTTCCAACCCGAACGGTTGTCCTCCTGCTGCCAGAGATGGCAGCTAATTTTAAATTCTTCATCCATAACACCTTTCCATTAATATTACTAATATGTTCTGCATCAGAAAAACCCCAACAAGAAGAAAAAAGCTTTGCGGTTTTTCTAATAATCAAAGCTAAAGCTGTAGAAGCAAAAGAAATAGGTCCAGTTGTCTGCTTCAACAGTATTGATCATTATTACCACTTTTTTCTACAATAAATTACCACATAAAT
>CAZYZZ010000048.1:0-7719 GCA_964651995.1 Microcaldota archaeon | reverse complement strand
TGTTGACAAGATAGCAGAGTTCATCCCATATGAAGGGACAAAGGTCTGGAGGGAATTTTTCTTTAATCCGACCAAGACAGTCACTGGAAATATCGGGGGAGTCGGGAATAGGATAAAGGATCTCTATGTGATGCAGGTAATCGGCATTGTCATTGGCCTTCTTGCATTGATCCCATACATCCTCATCTATGGATTCTCATTATTGGGAAATCCGATTGCAGGAGGAGTTGGAATTGGGCTCATTCTTGGTCTGGTTGCACTATTCTTCCTCCTAGGACCATTCATATCACTTCTCTATTCAATGATCGAATATGTCGTAGCAAAGCTCCTTGGTGGAAAGGCAGATACTGCAGCACATGTCAATGCATCTATCCTGCCTACCCTGGCAACATTTGTGATCGTGCTTCCGCTCAGCATCTTAATGATCCCGGTAAGATGGCTCTCGATCATCCCGCTGGTAAGCTGCTGCGTGGCAATAGTGACGATTCCAGTGTCTCTTGTAACCATGTTCGTGAATCTCTATGGGCTATACCTGAAATACCTGGCGCTCAAAGAGGTACATAAGCTCACCACCTGGAGAACAATTGCAGTGATATTTGTTCCAATACTGGTGCTGATCGGACTGTTTATTGCAGCATACTTTGCTCTTGCAGCAGCAATGATTGGAGGCAGTATGGGAAGTTCTCTTTTGCAATCCGGAGCATTAAACTGATAATTCCTTGATATAAGTGTGGATTTTTTCCACCACTTTTTTATCAAAGGCATCCGGAACTATTTTTTCTTTTGTTGGGCTTTCAACAGAATCAGCGATGGCCTTTGCAGCTGCAATTTTCATCTCATTGGTTATTTTCCTTATCCTAAGATCCAGCAGCGCCTTCAGAAATCCAGGGAAACAAAGAGAGTTATTGATCTGGTTTGGATAGTCGCTTCTTCCGGTTCCAAACACATCAATTTCAAGCTCTCTTGCCTGCTCAAGGGAAATTTCTGAAATAGGATTTGAAAGTGCAAAAACAATGTTTGGCTTGTTCATTGATTTTACAGTCTCAAGAGGCAATGAATCCGGGGTAGCAGCAGAAATAATGACATCTGCGCCGCTAAATTCATTGATTGTGCCAAAGAAGTTTGAGGAATTGAATTCTGCAAGCTCAAGCTTTTGTTCACTGAGATTGCCCCTGTTCCTGTGGATTGCGCCTTTGCGGTCAAATACAACAAGATCAGTAAACCCAGCTGCATGGAGCAGTTTTGCAATAGCATACCCGGCGCTTCCAGCACCGACAATTCCGATCTTGACCTTTGACTTTCCAACTACGCGAAGCGCGTTGTAGAGCCCTGCCAGGGCAACGGTTGCTGTTCCATGCTGATCATCATGGAAAACAGGGATATCAAGCTCCTCGGTAAGTCTTTTCTCGATCCTGAAAACCTTTGGAGTCTCTATATCCTCAAGATTAATTGCGCCAAATGTTGGTGCAAATGCCTTTACTGCAGCAACGATCTCATCCTCGTCTTTGGTGGCAAGACAGATCGGGATTGCATCAATGCCTGCAAACTGCTGCATGATAAGTGCCTTTCCTTCCATAACAGGAAGAGCTGCCTCAGGACCTATATCGCCAAGTCCGAGAACGCGCGTTCCGTCAGTAACAATTGCAACGGTATTGCCCTTGAAGGTATAGTCATATGCAAGATTCTTGTTCTTTGCAATTTCAAGGCAGGGCTTTGCAACGCCAGGAGTATAGAGAACTGAAAGGTCTTCAATGGTCTTGAGCTCTGCTTTTGGCCCGATAAAGATTTTTCCGCGCAGTTTCTTGTGAATTTCAATAGGATCCATTATTTTGCCTCTGGAATTAATCATATGATGGAATATTTTTAAGAGAATACATCTAACTTCAAGATATGAGTTTGAAAGAAAGCACTTCATCAATTATTGCTGCAGCCTTCAACATGCCGATAATTGCAATGTTCACATATGCACTTCTTTTTCCAGAGCAAAATACAGAATTCATATTTGGCTTTGGAGTGCTCATTTTTCTTCTTGAGCTCATGAATATTAGTTCTTCTGGGTTTGCTCTGGGCCCTAAAGCCGGCCTTGCATACGTTGTTCTGCTATTTTATGCTGTTTTCATTGGAATGTTCGGCTTCATATTCGGAAACTGGGCAGCAATAGGATTGTTTGTTGCGAGCATGGTCGGGAGGTTCATCCAGGGAATAGGCAGGAAAAATATAGACAGGAAAAAGATTGGAAATGAAATCGGAAAACAGATTTTCATATTCCTGATTTCAGTTTTCGTGATCATTTTCCTTGCTCCTCTCTGGGAGATCATTTTCCCATTCTCAGCAGAGGTGCTTGCAGAAAAACTGCCCAGATCAAGCGGCCTGTTTGTAGAGATCCCACAAACTCTCCTTGTCTGGGGCATATCATATTACAGCCTCATGACCATACTGGACTTGAGAAAAGCGATACTATGCTGGAAGAAAAAGTAATCTGGATCATCCAAGGAAGTTTCTCTTCCAGGAAGCTTCACGGATGCCTTCCATAAGCGTAGCCTGGTTTCCGGATTTCAAATCCTCGTAAACCTTTGTAGTGATCTCGCGGTATTCCTCATCAGGCTCAAAGTCAATCCACTCCAAGACCTTGGAAATTCCTTCCTGGACATTCTTTGGCATCATTCCAAGATTGGTTTTGTTAAGATAATGCGCAGCATCCCGAAGATCCTCATCAAGCTTGACATAAAGGTCATGCAACTGTTCAAACTCCTTTTCATTCAGTGCTGAAAGTCCAAGCAGCTCTGCAGGAATTCCAAGGGAGTAAAAGGCAGCACAGAATTTTATTGCGCGCGGAAGCCTGATTCCCTTGAGTGACCTGGAATAGCCGAACAATCCGATGTGCAGTTTTCTTGCCCTCCTGTTTGGAACAAAGGCAGAAACTGCATTGATAAGGTCTGCCATTTCCTTTATCTGGTCCTGATAGACCACACGCATTTTTTCTATGAGAGCAAGTGCATTCTCCTCATCAATATCAAGAGGAGCTGACCTGTGCCTGTGGTTGATCATGTCAATAGCATTTGCAACATCCCTGAATGGATGGTCATATTTGAATGATGACTGCATGGAAAATGTCTGGACACTTGGATATTCTTCTCCACAGTTATTGACCTTGTGGGGGGTAAAGTTGCCTCGGAAGGGAGAGCCTCCTACCCCAAGTATCGGAAGAAGCAGCGTGCCTGTTTTTTGCTCAAGCCTGTGCAGCCTCTGGAGGGCAATTTTAGAGAGCAGCACTGCGCTGGCAGAGCCATAGTTAAGTGCAGGATCGCTTCTGGCAAGGAAAACCCTCTGGTATTCCAGTGATTTGCCCTCAAGATAGTTTTCCATTATCTGATCGCACTTTGAGAGCGAATCCAGATCCTCGAAAAGAGGGATAACGTTGATTTTCTCAGGCTGGAAGTCTCCGACCCACTCTTTTACTGATATCTGCTCATTGCCAAGACGGGTCTCTTTTTTGCCGATGATTATCTGCTCATAATAATTCCTCACCCTCTCAAGCTCGAGGTGGGAAGTTGTCATTGGCAGGATGACTTCAAAGATCGGAGCAGCATCAAAGCCAGCTGCTTTTGCAACATCAAATGCCCTTGGAATGCTGTGCAAAGTCTCAAGAAGAATCTTTCCCTGGTCTTTTTCGACTGAAGGGTTTGGAACACGGTAGGTCAGGTAGAAGTCCTTTCCGATCGGCTTTTTGGAGAAAAAGCCCATATGCTTTGACAGGAGTTTCTCGACTACCTGGTTGTCTACTGCCTTTCCTTCACTGTCCCACATCTGCTCAGTGCAGCCAAGCTGGGAAAATACAAAGAAAGCCTCTTTTACTTCTGTCTCACCGGCAAGAACATCTGAATCAGAAAAAAATGGCGAAAAAACATTGTCAGGATGTTGAGTACTCATGCATTTGGGAATGCCTCTCATAAAATCTCTCCGAGTTATAGCTAAGTGTGTACTTTAAATAGTTTACTTCCGTGAAGGTTTTAAGGTGAGGGGTTTGATAGAAAGTCTCAAAAGATCATTTAATGTAGTTTCAAAACAACCATTTTTGTTTGTCTGGAGTTCATTATTGTACGTATTCATGTTTCTTTTGTTTAGCCTGGCTGCAATAGGGCTGTTCCTGCTCTATTTCCTTTTCCTGTCTATTTTTGGACAGGAGCTGAACTTTGAATCAATTGCAACAATGGGAGTTCTCGCAATAATAGGGATCCTGGTTGTTTTCTTCATAAATGGATTGAATATGGCACTTGCAATGGCATATAACTCCGGAATCAAAAGGGAGAAGATAAGCCTTACCAGGTTCTACTCATATGCAGTTGACAGGGCGCCGACATCTCTTGGAATCCTGCTTATCAGGGAGCTGCTGTGGCTGCTTCTGGTCGGTCCGTTTATTGCCCTTTACATTGTATATCTTGAGCCTTACCAGTACATGGACGCTCTTCTTGCGATATACGGGCTTTTCATGACATTCATCATACATATGCTCTTTACCCCTTCATTCATCCTGGCAGGGTCTTTTGGGACAAGCATATACAGCTCGATAAGGCTTGGCTTTGAATTTTTGAGAAAGAGACATGTGTTCTTCATAGGACAATACATACTCTTTGCATTTGTATGGCTCATGAACTTCATACCATTCTTGCAGATTGCAACAATATTCTTTGCATACCCACTATCATATACATCCATGATATTCATGGTCAAAAATTCAGTTAAAATACCTACAGACGGAGATGACGACTGATGGACAGAGTATACGAAAGCGAGGTTTCGAAAAAAGCAGAACTTACAAAGATCCTTGAAGCAGATCCTTATGCAGAAGATGCTTTTGCAAGGGTTGGCTATAAAATGAAGGATGGCTCTGCTGTTGGAGAGGACAAGGAAAAGGTCTATATCTATGTCAGTGCACCCGAAGAATTCATCAAAAAAGCAGATGAAAAGCTCGGAGATCTGGCAAAGCCTTCATCAGAAGAGGTTGCAGCAAGGGTTATCAAAAAAATAGAGGAAGAGGAAAACTCGGTTGCAGCCGGAGTTAGCATGTTCGGCGATTAATATGGACAGAGTACAGCATTTTGAGATTCCATGCGACGATATGGAAAAGACAAAGAAGTTCTACAGTGAGATTTTCGGATGGAAAATTTTCGAGATTCCAGGCATGGGATACCACATGATAAACACTGCTCCTACTGACGAGCAGGGCATGATCCAGGAGAAAGGCGCAATAAACGGCGGCATTACCCAAAGGGATGAGACTGCAAAGTCCCCTATAATCATGATAACTGTAGAGAACCTTGAAGAGAGCATGAAGAAGATAGAAGAAGGCGGCGGAAAGATAGTCATGCCAAAGGCTCAGGTCGGAGATATGGGCCTCTATGCCAGGATATCTGATCCAGAGGGCAATATAATCGGAATTTGGCAAAACCTGAAATAGAGTTATATTCTTTCTCTGATTTTACATTTTATGGAAGAAAAAAAAGGAGTTGCCTCAAGAGGAGTCCCATCATCGGAATCCATCTACCTGCCACGTCATGACAGTCCTGAGCTTCGAACGTTCCAGGACAAGCATGAGAGCATCACCAGAAATGCATGGTCGCTTGAGGAAGTTGCTAATTTTGTATTTTCAAAAAAATACCAGCCAAAATATTTTGAGATTGCACTTGGATTTTTGAGCCTTCTGAGCAGGGAAATTCATCTTGGCGGAGAGGAGATTTCAGAGTATGTAAAGCAAAATAACATATCCAAGGCAACGTTCTACAACAGGGTATTGCCCAGGCTCAAGCGCGTTGGGATGGTAAAAGTTGAGAGGGAAACGCTTGTCAACATAGAGAGCAAGAGAAAATACAGGCCAATGAGGATATCACTGAGCAAAACATTTGGAAACTACTTTATGAAAATTGGAGATTCCTGGCTTGCAATAGTAGATGATGCAAGAAGTAAAAAAGAAAAAAAAGAACAGACTAAGCTCTAGTCTAGTTTGACAGTCATCCTATATAAGCCGCCATCGTGGAAGTACAAGTCAACCTCATAATCCTGGCCGCCATATTCGAATTTGTCTCCATCTTCCAGCCTGTAGTCCTCGTTGTCAAGCTCAAAGCGGATTTCTCCGTCTCCAAGGTCTATGTCATCCAGATCAGCATATTCACCAAGTATGAAGAATGAATATCCGTCAAGATCAAGACCAGAGGATTCGGTATCCAGATAAGGATGGAAGTGCATGTCAAATTCCTCATAGACCACTTCGTCATCCGGACAGGATGAGCCTAGCCATGTGAGCTCTTCACCTTCAGCTGAGTAGACCTCGATCACCTTGAAGTCATCCAGGATGATATCAGCATAGTCATCAGCGTCATTTACGGAGTCGACTTCGACATCGCCGGTGTTTTCTCCGCAAAGATCATTTTCGCTGATTCCTTCTTCGAGATCCTCTTCGCACTCCTCATCATTGTCGTCGAAGGCTTCATAGTCCTGATAAACGCGGACTGTTGCCTCTGTTCCTGAAACACTGACAAGCCTCATGATAAGATCATCATCAAGCTCTACAATGTCTCCGACATATAGTCTGAGTGTCTCTGTGCTGTAGTCTTCAATATCATAGATTGAATCTTTAATGTCAATTTGATCAATGTCCTGGGTACAGTCAAGCTCCTGGCATTCTCCGAATTTACATTCATAGCCAAAGCCGCATGCTATTTTCTCAGTCTGGTATGAGTCCCCGGAACAATAATACTCAAGAACGGAGGTATCGCTGTAGCAGGAGTCCTGATATTCATGGTCCGGAGTCTTGAGAGTTCCTTTGGTGAACTTGTCCTTTCCACTATCAGAATCAGTGCAAGGCTCCATTTCAACACATTCTCCATCTACACATTCGAAATCATTTGCGCAGGAGATGGTTTTGCTTTCAATCATATCTCCAGAACAGTAATACTCCTTAACTGAGGTAGGGCTTGCGCAGCTATCATCAGAGGACTTGTCTCCTTTGGTGACAGTTCCAGCTTCAGTCTCATCCTCGCCGCCATCTGAATCAGTGCAAGGCTGTTCTACGCACGCTCCGTCAACACAGTGCTGGCCAAGGCTGCAGTCCAATTCCTTTGAAGCAGACTTGCTGCCATCACAGTAATATTCGGTCACCGTATCAGTGGACTTGCATGAATCAGTGTTGGTTTTGCCTGATGCGCTTACAGTTCCTTTTTCAAGTGGCTTGATTCCGCCGTCAGTATCATCACATGGTGAGACTGAACATTTTCCGGATTCGCATACATAGCCAACTGGGCATGGAATCTCCATTGATGAGATAGAATTGCCATCACAGTAATATTCGGTAACCGTAAGCTTGTCTTTGCAGGAGTCTGTACTGGCAGAGGTTTCTACTGAAGTTCGTCCAACAGAAAGGGTATCCTTTCCGCCGTCAGTATCCTCGCAGACCTTGCAGACACCATCGTAATCAACCCTTACTTTTGCTTTGTCAGCAAGGCATTGATTGTCGTAGGTCTTTCCATCGACACCGCAGACAGGGTCCCTGGTGTCCGGACAGCTTGTCCCGCCTAAACAACCGGCGGTTAAAACCATCAATCCGATAAATAGAATAAATAGCAATTTCATGGGAAATAAAAGAAAGAAAAATAATATAATTACTTCTTCTTTTTCTTTTTAGTCTTTTTCTTTGCCCTGACCTTTGCACTTGCTGCTTTTGTT
>CAZYZZ010000047.1:0-7784 GCA_964651995.1 Microcaldota archaeon | reverse complement strand
TCACAGTATTCCTTGATGGAGACCGCGGCGGAGATATCATCCTCAATGAGCTTACCCATGGAGGAGTTGACATTGATTATGTCGCAAGAGCTCCGACTGGTACTGAGGTTGAGGAGCTGACAAGAAAGGAGATCATCAAATATCTTCGAAACAGGGTTCCATTTGAACAGGGAAACGGAAAAAGCACTACTGAGAGAAGGGTTGATGAGACTCCAAAGTTCAACAGGCCGCAAGTAGCAGAAAAGAAGGAAGAGCCTGCGAGAAAGTCAAGGCAGGACCGAAGAGCCCGAAGAGCTGCAAAAAGAGAGGATCCTCCTGCTCCTGTAGAAGAGGAAAAGCCTGCTCCGGTTGAGAAGGCTGCTCCTGAAAAGGCCCCCCCTGCTCCAAAGGCAGAAGGCGCAAAGCTCAACAAGGATGACCTTATGAAAGAGCTTGATGTGCTTGGAAACAGCCTCAGGGCAAGGTTCTACAACAGCAACCTGCAGCTGATCAAGGAGGTTGCAGTCCGGGATGTCATCAAATCACTTGGAGAGACCAAGGACGTCAATGCAATTGTCTTTGATGGTATCATAACCCAGAGACTTGCTGATCTTGCATCAAAGCAGGGAGTAAAGGTCCTTGTCGGACTCAAGATCGGAAATGTCAATAAAGTACCTGAGAATATTGAGATAATTAGCAAGAACAATTAGTTCTTTTTTTTATTTTTTTAAAAAAGAAAAAAACTATTTATAGAGACTCATATCAAGTGCAGCAAGGTAAGTTCCTCCAGTGGAATTTACCACAGTTGCAAGCCTTCGGACCCTGATAACATCAGTTGTCTCAGCAGGAACATCGCCTCCGACAACAATTACTGTTCCGTTTGCCATGTTCTCAAATCGAAGTGAAAGGTTGTTGGAAGAACCCAGAAGATCGCGAAGATCGCTTTGCGACTTCCCCTGCGCGCAATAGATCAGGGATTCATTGATGCGCCTGTCATTCCAGTCATTTGCAAAGCCCAGCCTGTCCAGGGTGCCGCACTCAGAAGATGGTGAAGGTGGGGTAAATACAAGGTTTGAAACCCTGACCGCATCCTTTGACAGAGCATCATTCTGGAAATCCAGAAATGATCTGACACTATGCCAGTATGACAGTAAGGCAACTAGTGCCAAAACGAAAATCACCGAAGCTATAATTGCATCAAAACTAAAATATTGTCCTTTCATGGTCCCACCTGTGTAATGGTAAGATTCTCACCATCATTATAAAACATAAACATATTTGAGCACTCGTCACTGACGAATACATTGTCTGCCAAACAACTTCCCTCAAGGACATAGTTGTATGGAGGAACATCATATGAATAACTGTAATTCCCATAGGTTCCTTCCCACTCAAGCACCATATAATGGGCATTTGAGAGATTATGAAGGTTGAGCTTGTATGGAAGA
Organism: Microcaldota archaeon; assembly: GCA_964651995.1. Lineage (GTDB taxonomy): Archaea > Micrarchaeota > Micrarchaeia > Anstonellales > Bilamarchaeaceae > Bilamarchaeum. Next base: position 6,357 of record CAZYZZ010000047.1, on the reverse strand, counting down.
TTGAATACAGTCTTCTGGAATGTGTAATTGTAGGAAAACCCTTCTCCGCCTTTTATTGCAAGAGTGAGCATTGTGACATAGCTGTCGCCAACTTCCTGAACTACCCTGTTTTGCTGCAGAGGGATCTCAGTACTCTGAAGCTCGCTGACAACTACAAAGGCGGCAATTGCAATGAACATGAACACGGTAGTATACACCATGAATTCGGTAGCAACTTGACCCTTCAAGTTTCTTGCAGGGGACGAAGTTCCCTCAATGGCGAGCTGGCCTTTGTGATCAGGATTCTGTCGGATCAACCAGTCTCACCTCTCCGGTAGCCTCATCTGCCTCAACACTAACCATGATTAATCCGGTCTTTGCTCCAAGAGTAGATGAATCTCCGCTTATGCTTGCAATTGTCGGGGATGCTGCATCAAACTGGCCTGAGCCAAGCTTTATTGAAACTACTGCTTCTCCCCCGGATGCATAGATCTCCTGGGTTGATGCCGGAACGTTGAGGAGGATCAACCTCTTTGCCCCAGGACCCTGGGAATAAACTGAGTTCATGGTATCAGAGAGAGTTCTTGCAGAAGCATCTGCCTGGGCCTTTGCAGTATCGTCATAGCCAATGGAAGTTGCTGAGAGCAGCAAGAACAACACTGGGATTGTAAATGCAATAACTATTCCCACAGTAATCATGAGTTCAAGTGAAGATTGTCCCTTCATGCGTCACACCCCGCAGCACCATCGTCACAAGCAATGTCATCAAGCCCATAGTCAATTGCAGAATCATCGCTGACTGCGAATATTCCGGTTACTGGGCTGTCGGAACAGGATGCGAAATTGCGGCATCCTGGAAGACCACGGATTTTCACGCCGTCGATACTGCCATTGAGCAGTTCCCGGTCCAATCTGCTTCTGGTATCATAGACACCATAATCATTCGCATAATTACCAATAACGAAAGTCTCGATACCGAATTCAGTGCTGTTTCTTAAGTAAGAATCATTGAGGAGCCTTTGCATATAGGACGGTGCTTTTGGATTGTAGGTATAATAGCCGCACATTACAAAGTCCCTGATTTCCTCGACCTCATAAATTCCACTGCCGCTTGAGACAAGCTTTAGTGTCGGATCTGCTGCAACCTCTGATTCAAGATAGGTATTTACAAACAATACACATCTTCGAATCTGCTCAGATCCATCAAGTATGGGACACTCTGGAGCAGATGCTGGAGAGAAGCCGGAAGATACGATAAATGGCTTTCCGGTAAACGGATGGCCCATTTCAACCTCACATTCCGGATCAGGGCCATATTCAATTGCATTGAAGGTATTGCCCTGGACATCACCGCAGGATGATGATGAGGTTGTCGGAGTATCTGTCAGGATGAATCCTGCAAACTGGTTGTAGATGAATTGGTCAAGTGCGATGATCTCCGAATATGTTCCAACCAGGATATACTGGCCTCTTTTGCTTGGAGCAATTGATGTTGCCTCAGGAACCATTTCAGCTGTTCCGTTTGCAAGTGCAAGCGGACCATAAATCCATCCCTGACCTTCAGTGGTCGATGCGGACATCTGATGTACTGTAATGTCCGAGTATTCTGAATAATCATCCTTGTTGAAGAAGAACTGCCGGTATGCAGTGAGGTTTTCGCCTGCTGCAACGCCGGTTTCCCTGGCAAGTGCAGGATCAACAAGTCCTGAAACATCAATCTCGTTTTCAATATGATATGTTCTTGAAACTGCAGAGGTGTTGGTAAAGTCACGGAGCTTTAGGTCAATATCGAATGAATAGTTGACCATGTCGATATCGCTCTGGCCGACTTCAAAATTGGTTACCTCGAACTCGCTGATATATACGCCTATAGCAAGAAGTGAAGCATTGAGATTTGCTGCCCATGCGCTCAGAGAAGAGTTCTCTGCAGTGCTTATATCACCGCCAGAGCCATGGAAATAAGATGAGTCTGCAGATCCTTCGGTGAGAAGTTCATAAAGCGCTGATTCTATATTCTCATTCTCCTCAGAGGTTCCCTGAAGCACCGGGTAGTTGATGGAATTGTCATTGAGCCGCGCTACCCCACGGTTCATTATAACATAAGTAACATTGTCAAGTTTGGCAGGAGTTATCTGCTCGATTGCAAGCTCAACAGTGGATTCTTTGTAGAATTCAGAGAATGCACGCTCAGAAGTCTCAATACCCTTAACCCATACCGAGATGGTAAGAAGGATATACATCAATACCAGGAAAACAGTCACTGTGAATAAAAATCCTTTTCGATTCATCCATACCACCTATATGTATACTGTAAGTCTCACGACCTTCACATCTGATGATGGGACAAGATCCCCTCCAAGAATTCCGCTTGGATGAGTGTTTCCGATTGCTGTCTCATTGCCATCACCGCTGGTGATGTTTGTGGTTCCGCAAGTGATAATGCCCCAGTCAACATCCCCGTCTCCGCTGCTGCTTGAGCCGCCATCAGCAGCAAATCCGCAGGTGAGGTAGTTGTATGGAGAATTTTCCAGCTTATTGACTTTTCCAGAATATCCGAAGGATATGACCTGTGATGAGACAGAAAGTTTCTTGCTTTGATCTGCATGCGTCTCGCCTGAGCCTGTTGCAGTATCATAGACCATATCCCAGCTTGTTCCGTGATCAGAACTTATCTCAACACGGTATCCAAACTGATTGGGGATCATCTGCCCTATGGTTCCGCGAATGAGATTTTCCTTGAAAGCAGGATTGTCCTCGGCAACTATGTTGTCAAGCATTGAACCGTCTGTCTTACAATTGTAGTAATCATAATCGCAGTTAGTAGTTGACAGAGATAAAAGAACGTCTCTTGTCAGGTAGTGTCCTTGTGTCAAAAGATAGTAATATGACGAAGGCACACTGGAGAAGAATATCAGCGAATATATAGCCACAAGAGCCAGAGTAAATGCAACAAAGGCATCTAATGAGAATATGAATGCGCGCATAGTATCCCATTTGATGAGGAATCATTTAAAAAGCATAGGTTTGTTCTCAATTTTCATTTTTTAGCCACATTAACGGCATGGCCCGTACCCAGTACCACAGACATTGCATTCCTTGAAGCCATTAGAGCAGCCATATTCAGTGCAGGCAACTCTGGAGCCAGGCTCACAAATGCGATCCCAGATGCACATTGACCATTTGGTATTATGGCATGTTGAGACCCCGATGCACGAATCAACAGTACATTCCCGGGTCTCTCCGTCTTTGCAGAACTTTGTACTACTTGCATTGATCTTCATAGAATCAGGACCGGAAACAGTAAACAGGAATATTACAGCAAGAGAGAGAAAAAGAAGAAAAATGAAAATAATGGGGGCAGGGTTTTTCACGCGGCATCACTTGAATGACAATTGCGGAGTGTCAGAAACAGCACTAAATGGCTTTAGGATAGCGCCTGCACCGAACAATCCTCCTTCGCTCGTTGTTGTCGAGACCTCACAGACGCGGATATCATCGTATGAATCATATTCAATGCCTGCAAGTTCTGCTGCCTTGAGAATAGCATCCTTCTTTGATCCAAGCGCGTCAACAAGGCCTGCTGCTTTTGCCTGTCTTCCGCTGAGAATCCTGCCATCAGTTACTTCATCGAATTTTGCCATATTGAGTTTTCCTTTCCTGTTTTCGAGAACAACACCACGGAATTCAGTATAAACCTCATCAACAAGATCCTGTAGTATCTGGTATTCAGTATCGGTCATGTTCCTGTAGGATGATCCAATGTCCTTGTGGGGCCCTGAAGTAATTGAGGTTACATTGACCCCGATCTTCTCAAAGAGCCCGCTCATCTGGGTAAATGTTGCAATAACCCCGATGCTTCCTGTGAGGGCATCCGGATCTGAGATGATATAGTCTGTTCCGCTTGCAACATAGTATGCTCCTGATGCTGCTACTTCCCTGAAGTACGCAACAGATGGCTTGTCAAGCTCATCAACAGCAGTATAAACCTCACGGGTTGCAACAACCGATCCGCCTGGAGAGTTCACAACAAGAACGACTGCTCCGACATCAGGCCTGCTGTCCAGGTCATTGATGACATAGGCAAGCTCTTCAGAGCTTGGATATCCGTCCGAGAATAGGGTTGTGGGGCTGCCTTCCACAGTCAGCGGTGCATTGACATCAACAACTGCAACACACTGCCCGACCAGAGAAGTACTGATTGCTGAGAACAAAAAGAACAAAACCACTATAGCCAGAAATACCCCAACCAGCAGGATGCCGGTTCCAAGGATAAGCCTGGTCCTTGATTTTTTTTGAGAATGATGATTCATGATTTGGTTGCGCAAGATAAAAATATAAATGTTCTTGGAACTAAATTTTGGTGGCAATATGCTCGAGCTGCTAATTTTCCTAATTCCGATTTACATTGCAAACTCATCGCCAGTTGTACTTGGAGGCGGAGTTGCACTTGACATGGGAAAAAACTTCTTTGATGGAAGGAGGATATTTGGAAAGGGAAAGACGCTTCGCGGATTTTTTGGCGGGATTCTGGCCGGTACGCTTGCAGGAGGGATAGTGAGCCTCATATACCCGCTCAGATTCTTTCCAGACCCAAAGACGCAGTTCATTGCAGCGTTCGTGCTTTCTCTTGGAGCCTTATGCGGTGATGCATTTGGAAGCTTTCTCAAGAGGAGAATCGGGATTGGGTCAGGAAAGCAGTTCATGCCAGATACTTTCATCTTCCTTGTAATCTCACTTGCATTTGTTTTCCCATTTGCACTTCCAAGCTTATTTGAACCTTTCAATGTGATATTTTTCATCATATTGACAGTTATCCTGCACCCCCTTACAAACGCACTTGCAAACAAGGCAGGACTCAAGAGCGTTCCATGGTAGTTTGAGATAGGATTATAAAAGTCAGAGGAAATTAGAAAAACTGATGCAAAAGATAATCCTGGACGGACTTGAAAGTGGAAAAATCGAAAAGCAAAAGGGATACCTAAGGTTTACTGGTCCGTTTAGGGGAATTGAAAGGGGAACAGTACTGATCGGAAACAGAATCATCTGGGGCTTTCCACACATAAAGCGAATTTTCACCCTTGGAGCAGGAATTTCAAGGAATATCAAAGGCGAATCATTATACATAGAGGAGAAGATAGACGGCTTTAATGTCAGGATTGCATATATCAGGGGAAAAATCTTCGCATTTTCAAGAGGAGGATTCCTTGATGCATTTGCAACTGAAAAAGCAGGGGAGATGAAGCTTGAGAAGTTTTTCAAAGCGCATAAGAATTATGTTCTCTGCGGGGAGATGCTGGGAAACACGCCGCACACAGAGCCAACAAAGAAATTTGATGTGAAGCTGCTGGTTTTTGATATTGACCAGGGTGACGGAAAATACCTTCCTCCAAAAGAGAAATATGGCCTGCTTGTGAAATACAAAATTCCAGGCGCTGCGAAGCTTGGCAGATATTCAACAAAAAACATTCAGAAGATAAGATCGGCTGTAAAAAAACTGAACCGCGGGAAAAAGGAGGGGATAGTAATCAAATCAGCTGACAGGAAAACCCTTGTAAAATACGTCACTCCTTTTGCAGATATTGATGACATTTCAAAATGCTCCGGCAGATTTTTTGACATGCCGGCAGGATTCTTTTATCAGAGAATCCTCAGGTCCTCATTTTCAATAGAGGATTTTGGATATGACAAGGACAAGTATGCGCTTGCACTTGGAAGGGCTTTTTACAGCGGCCTCTCAAAATCCATCAAAAAAACAAGGAAAGGGAACAAGATTGACGGGGAGTTTGAAATTCTGATAAAAGACAAAAAAATATGGGCCGAGATCAAGAAGCACATGAGCAGGGAAGTGAGATTGGAGAAACTCTGGGAGAGAGAGGATAAAGGAAAGACAAGGATAAGATTCAGGAAGATATACCTCAAAACAACAAAAAAGCTTGCAGCATATTCTGCAGGCTCTGGAATTGTTGACTGATTATTTCTTTTTCATAAGATGATAGAACTTGTCTGCGCCAAGCCATTCGACACCGATCTGGTTTGCAAAGTGGATGACCCCCTCATCAGATGAGATCAAGGTTGCCTCAAGTTCCTTTGAGAGAAGAACAAGCTCGAAATCCTCAACTGAATCAAGAATGCCTGCTCTCATCGCGCCGCGGTACTTTTCACGAAGCTTCTTGAGCTTTTCATCATTGTCAGCCCTGTTGTCCTTTGCAAAGTCCTCTGCAAGCCGCATTCCCTTGTTGACTCTTGCCCGAACATCATCGATAAAGTCATAGAATACTGCTGCCGGAAGATAAATCCCATATGTATTGGGGGATCTTTTTTTGATTGCAACATCAAGCTCGTCCATGGTAGCCTTGTCAACAAAATTCGCAAGCTCAT
>CAZYZZ010000046.1:0-8014 GCA_964651995.1 Microcaldota archaeon | reverse complement strand
TCAAGAGCGTTGCAGCAAAATTCGGAATCCTGTTCTCAAGGCCTGGAAACGGAATCTGCCATCAGGTGCATCTTGAGAGATTTGCAGCACCTGGAAAAACACTTCTTGGTTCGGATTCTCATACCCCGACTGCAGGAGGAGTAGGTTCCCTTGCAATGGGGGCAGGCGGACTTGATGTTGCACTTGCAATGGGAGGCGCTCCGTTCACATTAAACACTCCAAAGGTTGTTGGAGTGAGACTTACTGGAAAACTTCAGCCATGGGTCAGTGCAAAGGATGTGATACTGGAGCTTTTGAAAATGCTCAAGGTAAAGGGCGGAGTTGGAAAAGTATTCGAATATTTCGGAGAAGGAGTCTCAACCTTGAGCGTTCCTGAGAGGGCAACGATCACGAACATGGGAGCAGAGCTTGGAGCAACAACCTCGGTATTCCCATCGGATGACAAGACAAGAGAATACCTGAAGATGCAAAATAGGGAATCTGATTATGTTGAGCTTAAGGCAGATTCAGAATCTGACTTTGCAGAGATTATTGAGCTTGACCTGTCAAAGATTGAGCCGAATGTTGCAAAGCCGCATATGCCAGACCAGGTCTGCAAGGTATCTGAGCTTGATGGAAAGAAAGTAAACCAGGTCATTGTCGGAAGCTGCACCAATTCATCATACAGGGATCTTATGACAGTTGCACTTGCACTGAAAGGAAGAAAAGTGCATCCGGCAGTCTCATTCTGCGTACTTCCAGGATCCAGGCAGGTTTATGAGACAATTGCAAGAAACGGAGCTCTGGCAGACCTCATATCTTCCGGGGCAAGAATTCTGGAATCCGCATGCGGCCCTTGCATTGGTATGGGGCAGGCTCCAAGAAGCGGAGCAATAACTGTCAGGACATTCAATCGAAACTTCAAAGGAAGATGCGGAACGCAGGATGCGGGGGCATATCTTGTTTCCCCTGAAACAGCAGCCGCAGTTGCACTGAACGGAGTTTTCACAGACCCAAGAAAACTTGGAGATGCGCCAGAGGTTCCAGCAATAGACCCTGTAATTGATGATGGAATGATCATCAGACCGCCTGAAGACGGATCAGATATTGAAATTGTAAGAGGGCCCAACATTGCGCCTCTTCCTGAGCTCAAGGCAGTTGATGACAAAATTGAGAAGGAAGTTCTGTTGAAGACAGGAGACAATATTACAACAGACCATATCATGCCAGCTGGTGCAAAGATACTTCCCCTTCGAAGCAATATCCCTGCAATCAGCGAGTTTGTCTATGTTAATGTTGATTCAGAATTCCCAAAGAGGGCAAAGGAAAAGCAGGGAGGAATCATCATAGGAGGGGAGAATTATGGGCAGGGCTCTTCAAGGGAGCATGCTGCAATTGCTCCGCTCTATCTTGGACTCAAGGCAGTGATTGCAAAGAACTTTGCCAGGATCCATAAGGCAAACCTTGTGAACTGGGGAATTGTCCCGCTTGAATTTGAAAAGCCGGAAGACTATGAAAAGATCGAGCAGGGAGACGTGCTTGTTCTTGAGAATCTTCGAGGGGGAATAAAGGACGGAAAAGTGAAAGTGCTCAATAAAACAAAAGGAAATGAATTTGTTGCTCTATGCGAGCTTGGAGAAAAATCAAAGGATGTCCTGCTCGCTGGCGGAAGTATAATGTATGCTAAATAGGTGAAAAAATGGAAGGGACAAAAATTGAAATGAAAGATGGAAAGCTTGTAGTACCGGATATGCCGATCATACCACACATCGACGGAGACGGAGTTGGAGTGGATATTTCCCCAGTTATGCGCAAAGTCGTTGACGCTGCTGTGGAAAAGGCATATGGCGGCAAGAAAAAAATTGTCTGGAAAAAGATTCTTGCAGGTGAAGAGGCAAAGCAGAGCGTTGATAACTATCTGCCGGATGAGACAGTCCAGGCAATCAGGGACCATCTGGTCGCAATCAAGGGACCGCTCACAACGCCAGTTGGTGGTGGAATCAGAAGCCTTAATGTCACCATGCGCCAGGTCATGGAATTATATTCATGTGTCAGGCCGGTTCGATGGTTCGAAGGAACTCCTGCACCAGTAAAAGAGCCGAAAAAACTGGATGTAGTTGTATTCAGAGAGAACACTGAAGATGTATATGCCGGAATTGAATGGAAGGAAGGCACTGATGAGGTCAAGAAGGTAATCGGCTTCCTGAACAATGACATGGGAAAGAAAGTAAGGGAAGATTCTGGAATCGGCGTTAAGCCAATCTCAATTACAGGAACAAAAAGACTTGTCGCTTCAGCAATCCAGTATGCAATTGACCACAACAGAAGGTCAGTGACTTTGGTCCACAAGGGAAACATCATGAAGTTTACTGAAGGAGCTTTCAGGGAATGGGGGTACCAGGTTGCAAAAGAGCAGTTTGGTGACAAGACCATAACTGAAAAGGAAGTGGCAGAAAACCATGATGGCAAGGTGCCTGAAGGAAAGATACTCATAAACGACAGGATTGCAGATGCGATGTTCCAGCAGATTCTTCTGAGGCCAGATGAGTATGATGTCATTGCAACTCCGAACCTGAATGGAGACTACATTTCAGATGCATGCGCAGCGCAGGTCGGCGGACTTGGTATGGCTCCTGGAGCAAACATCAATTACACTACCGGCGTTGCTCTCTTTGAGGCAACCCATGGAACTGCACCAAAGCATGCCGGGCTCGACAAAGTAAATCCAGGCTCACTCATACTCTCAGCATCAATGATGCTCCAGTACCTTGGATGGGGCGAGGCATCAAAGCTTGTTGAAGACGGGCTTGAGAAGACGATCAGCTCAAAGAAGGTAACCTATGATCTTGAGAGACAGATTGACGGGGCAACACTTCTCAAGTGCTCTGAATTTGGAGATGAAATAATCAAGAACATGTGAATTTTATGGCAAGGAGAAAAATCAGGGAATTCAATTCGAAAAAGTTGCTTGCAGAATATCTTGAGAAAGTAAGCAATGGAAAGGTGAAGTATTCTGGCAGATGCATCCAGGTATCCCCAAAAAGCGACATGGATGCGCTGCTGAAGGAAAACAGCTGGCTGGCAGAAACACAATTGGTTGTAAAGCCTGACATGCTGTTTGGTAAGCGAGGTGCAAACAACCTTGTTATGCTTGATGGAAGCTGGGACGATGCAAAGGCCTTCATCAAGGAAAAGATGGGCAGAGAAGTGGAAATCGGAAAGACAAAGGGAGCAATAACCCATTTCATTGTTGAGCCTTTTGTCAAGCACACCGATGAGCACTATCTCTCCATCACGCCTGGAAGAATTGAAGACACGATTAATTTCTCAACAGCAGGAGGAGTTGAAATCGAGGAAAACTGGGACAAGGTAATAACCTTCAAGGTTCCGATCGGTGCAGATCTGTCTGCAAAGGAAATTGAAGAAAAGCTCCCAGAGGGCCTCTCTGCAGATCAGAAGGCAAAGACAGCAGGATTCATTGAAGCTGTATACAAAGTCTTCAGGGAGCTGGATTTCACACTGCTTGAATTCAACCCATTTACTTATGATGCGGATGGAAACCCCTTCCCTCTTGATGCGAGAGGAGAGCTTGATGACACTGCAGCATACAAGTCAGAAAAAAAATGGGGAGAGCTTGAATTTCCAAGGCCTTTTGGAAGGAAGCTGTATCCTGAGGAGCAGTTCATAGCAGATATTGACAGCAAGAGCGGCGCTTCGCTGAAGCTGACCATACTGAATCCCGAGGGAAGGATCTGGACGATGGTAGCAGGCGGAGGCGCAAGCGTCATATATGCAGATACAATAGTTGATCTTGGCATGGAAGCAGAGCTTGCAAACTATGGCGAGTACAGCGGAAACCCCAACACTGAGGAAACATATCTTTATGCAAAGACAATTCTTGACCTTGCAACAAAAAACGGGGATGGAAAGCCAAGAGCGCTTATTATCGGAGGCGGAATTGCGAACTTCACTGATGTTGCAAAAACATTCAAGGGGATCATCCAGGCCCTTCATGAATACAAAGACAAGATGAAGAAGGCAGGAGTGCGCATATATGTAAGGAGAGGAGGGCCGAATTATCAGAGAGGACTTGAGCTTATGCGCGGCCTTGGAGATGAGATTGGAATACCGATCGAGGTTTATGGTCCAGAGACCCACATGACGAAAATTGTTCCGATGGCCATGGAGTATGTAAAAGGTGCATGATATGAAGTTTACAAAAGACACCCGTGCTTTGATATATAATTTCAAGGCAAATCCGGTTCAGAGAATGCTTGATTTTGACTATATCTGCAAAAGAGAGCAGCCAAGCATTGCAGGATTGATAACGCCTGGAAGCAAAGGGCTTCACAAGGCATTTTTCGGAGGAAAGGAAATACTTCTTCCGATTTATCCATCAATTGAAGAAGCGTGCGAGGCCCAGGCAAATGCAGATGTCCTGATCAACTTTGCATCATTTAGAAGCGCCTTTGACTCTTCAAAAAAGGCACTTGAGCAGGATTCCATAAATACCGTGGTGATCATTGCAGAAGGAATTCCTGAGAGAATGGCAAGGGAGCTTGCAGACTATTCAAAGAAGAAAAACAAGATGATAATAGGCCCTGCAACAGTAGGAGGAATCCAGGCAGGAGCATTCAAGATCGGAAATACTGCAGGAACTGTTGACAATATCATTGCATGCAAGCTGCACAGGCCAGGATCTGTTGGATTTGTATCCAAATCAGGCGGACTTTCCAATGAAATGTACAACATGCTTGCAATGACAACAGACGGGCTTTTTGAGGGAATTGCAATCGGAGGAGATGCATACCCTGGAAGCACGCTGCTTGAGCATGCCCTTCGCTTTGAGAATATGCCTGAAGTGAAGATGATGGTAGTGCTGGGCGAGCTTGGCGGAAAGGACGAGTATACAATTGTCGAGGCCAAGAAGAGTGGAAAGCTGACAAAGCCGATCGTAGCCTGGGTTACCGGAACATGCGCAAAGGTATTTCCAAGCGAGGTGCAGTTCGGCCATGCAGGAGCCAAGAGCGGAGCAGAGCTTGAGACTGCAGAAGCAAAGAACAAGGCACTTGCAGAAGCTGGAATTGTTGTTCCGGATTCATTTGAGGATCTTGACAAGAAGATAGCAGAGGTGTACCAGGGACTTGTAAAAGACGGCACAATAACCCCTGCAGAGGATGTTGATCCTCCAAAGCTTCCAATGGATTACAAGGCAGCAGTATCTGCTGGAATAGTTCGAAAACCATGCAATTTCGTGTGCACGATTTCAGATGACCGCGGAGAGGAAGTGACATATGGAGGAGTTCCGATAAGTGAAATTATCGAGAATGATTCGGGAATCGGAGATGTCATCTCGCTTCTTTGGTTTAAGAAAAAAATACCAAAGTACGGTTCAAAATTCATTGAGCTCGTTCTTCTGATTGCAGCAGAGCACGGACCATGTGTTTCCGGAGCGCACAATGCAATAGTAGCATCAAGAGCAGGAAAGGACCTTGTCTCATCAGTTGCAAGCGGCCTCCTGACAATAGGACCAAGGTTCGGAGGAGCCATTGATGATGCTGCAAGATACTTCAAGGATGCATGCGACAGGGGACTTGGTGCAGATGAGTTTGTAGCTGAAATGAAAAAGAAGAACAAAAGAATCCCAGGTATAGGGCACAGGATCAAGAGTGCAAAGAATCCGGACAAGAGAGTTGAGCTGCTCAAGGAATATGCAAAGAAGAATTTCCCCCAAACAAAGTATCTTGACTATGCGCTTTCTGTTGAGGCAGAGACGCTCAAAAAGGCAAACAACCTCATCCTCAACGTCGATGGATGCATAGGGATCCTGTTCCTTGATATGATGTCAAGCTGCGAATGCTTCAGCAAAAAGGACACAGATGAGATTGTTGAGATAGGATACCTGAACGGTCTTTTTGTCCTTGCAAGAAGCATCGGACTTATTGGCCATGTACTTGACCAAAAGAGGCTCAAGGCTTCATTATACAGGCATCCGTGGGACGATGTACTCTTCCTCGAAGAAGAGTAATTTTTCTTCTTTTATCTGCATAAAGTAAGAAATAAAAGAATGGCAGTGGTATCCCTGGTATGGCCAAGAAGAAAGAGAATTGGATTGCAAGGTGGAAAAAACCAATAAGGGCGCTTTCACTGGTAATAGCGCTTGTAGGCTCATTCATACTCATGATTTTCACATTCCTCATCCATGATGCTCTTGACAAGACAGAGCAGTCGATAACAAAAAATATCGAGGGAATACAGCAAAGCCTTACTGATGTGGAAAAAACACTGGAAGGAATTGAAAGCGAGCTTGATGCTGCAGACAAAACAATAGGAGAACTGGATGACTCTCTAAGTCCTCTTTCTGATGGCCTCTCATCCACTGCAGATGCACTCTCAGGAATTTCGGATTCGCTTGGGGTTCTGAACATTCCCGGAATATCGCTCGGGATAGATACCAGCGATCTTGACAGCGCAGCAGATTCACTCAAGGAATCATCAACAGAGCTCAATTCAACTGATTTTGATGAACATAAGGAGAATATCCTTGATCTCAAAGGTTCCATATCACAGATGAAAAGCGATATCGGAACCCAAAGGTCTGAGCTTGGAGAAACCAAGAAGACAGTTCAGGAGGTTATGGGCCTGATGAAGATTGCAAACATATTGTTCTTCTTGGTTGTTGTGAGCATGTTCTTCATGCTTAGCCTGAACTCGGTTGCAGGGCTTCTCTAGCCGTAGATCCTCACATCCGCCCATGCTGCCTGATGGGAATAGCCGGCAGCAACCTTGACAACAAGAATGCGGTAGGAGTGACCATCCGGAGATACCCAGTTCTTTGATCTTTTCTCGCAAATGAGCAGGTTGTCCACAGTTGAGCCATTCTGATCAATTACACTGAATGCTCCGCATGTTGAATCATATGCAGGAAGAACAACATCATCAAGCACAAGCGAGTATTGGCCAAATTGCAGGCCAGCTGCCTTGAGGGTTTTGTTTGATGCGTTCTCAGGCATTTCAGTTAGGTTGGACTGGTTCATGAATGATGACTCTGCCTTTTCACAAAATCCACTGCTGCAGACAGCCTCAAAGCTGTCGTTGATTATCTGGACCGGACAGCCAGGCGCAGGTCCGCAGTCCTCAGGACAATGCTGGTTTTTCTGCATTCCGAACCAGGTGCCGTTTACTGCAATCCATTTGGGATCAGAGTAATTGATCTGGGCGCAGGCACCTCTCCAGCAGCATGAAAATCCCAGCGACTCATCAACAAGGATGCAGTCTGAATTTTCATTGCAGATTGTCTCTTTGCTGACCTGGAAGAGATCATCAAGAGAGACAAATGTCTGGTCTCCGGCACGGCACTGCCTTGGATATGACTCCATGACAGGATTGCCTGCTGCCACGCACTCTTCAAAAGAGGAGATGTTGCTCATTGGATTATCATTAACAGTGGCGTTTGGAGTGATATTAACCGTAGTGTTAGGTTCTGGTGAGGTTTGCGATGTACATCCGAAAAGCAGAATCAGGACAATTGCGAATATGGATCTCATAGATCAATACAACAGAGAAGAAATAAGAATCTAGAGGAGTTCCTTCAGATGTCTTATTTCCTTTTTTGCCTTTGATAAGTCCAGAGAAGCATTCACAGATCCCCTCAGAGCAACAGAGTACATGCCAGCAGTATTAGCGGCCTCGATCCCAGCTGGGGCATCCTCAACAACAATACAATCGCTTGATTCTATCCCAAGTTGATTCGCGGCTTTGAGGAAGATATCTGGAGCAGGTTTTCCGTTCTTGACATCTTCACCACTGACAATTTCATCAAATAAGTTCCTTATTGAAAGACCATCAAGAACTATGTTGACCCAATGCCTTGGAGAAGAAGAAGCGACTGCCAGCCTCAGCTTTTTTGCTCTTAGAGACGTAAGGATTTCCTGAAGATCCGGATCCGGAAGTACTGATTCACGGAGTAAGTTTTCGATTAGAGGATGTTCGAATTCCTTCATTTGATGGACAGTAGCTTTTAGATTATACCTAG
>CAZYZZ010000045.1:0-8100 GCA_964651995.1 Microcaldota archaeon | reverse complement strand
TCCATATTCACTTTCCGCATAGTAGGTTCCAAAGTCCAGTAATGTGGTTTTCACTAACATGTGCCTTGCCCATGAGTGTCTCTCAAGAACACTTAGGGCTGCTTTGAGGGTGTGGCTGACCTCGTCCCTTTCTATATCCCCCATATCACCTGCTTTTTCTTCACCAAATAAATGAGCAATAACGTGTTTTGCAATTTTCCTTGCAAAATATGGCCTCTCCTCTTCGGGGATTTGATGGTTGCCATCCTCCTCATTTTCAATAGCTCTCACTTCAAGCATTTCAACTAATCTTGAGGTAACATCTCCTTTTTGGTAAATTGCCATGAATTCTTCTGCAAGTTTTCTTTTTTCTTCGGGAAGTTCCTCAAAGTCAACACCTCGGTCAGAAAAAAGATATGTTCCATTGAAGAATGGAAGTATAAGAAATTCCTCCCTTGCCAAGAATGCCGCATATTCATCCGGCTTGCTTGATCTTGAGATCACATTGAAAACATGTTCCAAGTTGTCAAACTGCTCAAGGATTGTATCATACCACCAATTTCTAAGATCTTCACCCTCAATTTGCGGTAGTATAAGGAAATGAGTATCGTTCAGGACGTTTGCTGAAATTCTTCCTATTGTTTCAAAATCAATGGAATCTGGAATTTCGCTTCGCTCTATTGCAGCCTTGAATTTGCTGCGAAGTTGCTTTGGCAGTCTTCTAAATGATCTTGCCTGGCCCGTGCTTGTTGCAGCTGCAAATTTCCAGTTAACACTACGCTCCATCATATAAATGTAGTAATAAGAGTTTTTATATGTATTTCATACCCACATATCCAAAAAAATATTGAGAAGCCTTTATGAAAATTAAGGAATAAGTGAGTTTATGAGATTGCTTTTGTTTGGGATTTTGATATTTTTGTTTATTGGTTGTGTTGGAGAAGCGCCTTCGGAGCCAGCAAAGGACAGGTTAGGTTCTATTCCAGATAATGTAGTGAAGGTGACTCCTGAAATGGACAAATATCCACCAGTGCTTCATTCTGACGAATTTGAAGAGCCTGTTCCTTTTGATGCAGTAAATAGTGCAGGAGCAGAGGATTCTCCATTTATTCCTGCAGATAGAGATGAATTCTATTTTTTCTTTACTCCTGATGTAAAGGTTCCTGTTGAGAAGCAGATCCTTGATGGAGTTACAGGAATCTGGGTATTGAGGATGGAGAATGGAATTTGGCAGGAGCCTGAGAGAGTAGTTCTTCAGGACCATGGAAAACTTTCTTTGGATGGTTGTGAATTTGTTCATGGAGATATGATATTATTTTGCACGGCAAGGGAAGGATACACTGGTTTGCACTGGGGACGTGCAGATCGTGATGGAGAGAAATGGAAAAACTGGAGAATTGATGACTTTCCTGAAGAGTATGAAGTCGGAGAGCTTCATATTGTAGGTGATGAGCTTTATTACCACTCAGGCAAAGATGGCGGGAAAGGCGGCTATGACATCTGGGTTTCAAAAAATGTAGATGGGGCCTGGCAGGAGCCTGAGAATATTGAGGTTGTAAATACAGGAGAAACAGACGGATGGCCATATGTAACTCCTGATAGAAATGAGCTTTGGTTCACAAGAACCCATATGGGAAGTCCAGGAATTTTCAGATCAGAAAAAGTCGGAGGAAAATGGCAGGAGCCAGAACTTATAATCAGCCAGTTTGCAGGTGAGCCCACTTTTGATAAGGAAGGAAATCTCTATTTTGTCCATCACTATTATGACGATGGAGAGATGCTCGAAGCAGACATATATGTCGCTTACAAAAAATAACAAGGGCCACGACCGAGAATCGAACTCGGGCCGAGAGGACCACAACCTCTCGCGCTACCACTACGCTATCGTGGCCATATGACTAGCTAAAAGAAAAAAGTAGAAAATAGTTTCTTATAAACTATTTAAATAACTTCATTTTGCAAGCTTGTTCAGCTCTTCCTGCACCAGGTATTGCGCAACTGGGAAGAACACGAGCCATGCCAAAAAGATGATTACCTTGTTCTGGGCCTTTTTGGATGCTATTTCTGCAGCTTCGCAGTATTTCCAGAGCACATAGAAGTTTACGAATGGGATAAACAGACCAATGGTCCAGAGAATAGGACTTGTAGTCTCACCTGTCAATTCGTTCAGTTCATTTCTTGTGTGATAAAACCAATAGATCGCATAAATACCGAATGTAATAAGGCTCAATGCAATCACGAACAATACTCCTCGTTTTTTTACAGACATAACGTTCACCTGAGAATAAAACGATCATAACTAATTAATGTCTTGCGCTCAGGGCAAGATTGCCAAGGACCTTTGATCCGTCGCCACAGAAGAACTCGACCTCCTTAGCACCTGTCTGTTCGATATAATGTCTCAGATCCTTGAAATCAGCATGATCGCTGAGAGGGAATGCCGCATCAGTATTGAATCTGTAGTGAAGCGCCCAGCCAGTTGCAACAGCACAGACAGTATCCCTCTCAAATGCATGAGCCATGCGGGAGGCAAAATACCTCTTGGCCTTGTTCATTGGGACAAGGGCAACAAAACGACCGGACATCACTTCTTCTGCCTCGTCAGTTCCAACAACAATCCGGTCAAGAGAAACTCCATATTTCTCATAAATCTGGCAGAATTCATCTGCCTTCGGAGTGATTATGGGAACAATGCCACAGTCATTGAGGATTTTTATCATTTCCTGGGCTTTGCCAAGATTATATGCGCCGATTATGATGTTTCTGGAATCATGCTCGCGGACAAACCTGTGAACATAATCATAAACCTCCTCATATGGAGGAAAAACATAGGAAGGATCTCCATATGTAGCCTCCATGACCAAACGATCGCACTTTGGAATTTCAGCCTTAAATCCAAAGATATTGGGCTTTATGGAAAAATCCCCAGTATAGACAGTCGACCTGCCATCTTCTTCTATCAGGAGCTGCCTGGCACCAAGAATATGGCCCGCATCAAGCAATTTCGTCCCTTTTGGAGATACGATCTCTGCTTTGAGCCCAGCCAGATCCAGTGTCTCCGGGCAGGTTATTAGTTCGCATTTCCTCTTTAGCCCTGATGTATGGTCGCTGTGGGCATGTGAGAGAAAGGAAATATCTCCTTTGGATGAATCTAGGCCAATGTTTATTCCATTGCAAGGGAGATACATATGCAAGAATAGTAAAGAAAAAATATAAGGGTTCAGTTGATGTCTTTTGCAAGAATATAATATCCTACAAATGCTTCCTTCATCACAGTCCCTGAAACAACTACCTCTTCGCCTTCTTTTGGAAGAGCCTCACTCGAGACCAGGATGGAATGGTTGCCGTCGGTGAGCTTGAATCCAGAGAGTTTTCCAAGCTTGAATGTATCTTCTACAGTTCCCCTCACAGAGACCTTTTCACCCAGATATTCTTCAGGAGATTCAATAAGGTCCTCTAGTGATGTAAGACCAACGCCCAGACAGCCAAAGAGGCCGATTATTGACAATAAAATAAGGTATTGTTTCATACGCTATGAAAAGCAGAAAAAGAATAAAAAGCCTAAGTAGCTGTTCATTTTTGCTAAATTTGGCAAAATTCGACAATTGTTGTAAGAAATGTAAGATCAGGTACATTTATAAAGTGTTTAGAGGTATATTTCTATGTAGTGTGAGCTCCCATGGCAAAAGACAAAGAAATAGGCTTGAGCAGAAACAAGTTTGAATCATTTCTCAAAGGATACAGCCTAGATGGATATAGGTTTTACATCCAGATAAAAAAACAGGCAATTGCAAAGGGAGAAGACCCGATCAAGGCATTTAGGGATGATATTGAAGAGAACAAAGGGGAAAAGGCAGCAGCGCGCTTTTGGCTTATGGCACTTGCAAAGCGTCTTGTTGATCCGAATGAGCAGGACGTAAAGCTTCTTCGAGATGCTCTTGCAGAACATCATGTTGATTTGGAAGACATGGTAGAGCTTCTTGGAGGAGACAGGAAAAAAATTGCCGATATCGTCTGCGCACTGAACCTTAAGAAACTCGAAGATGCAAACGTTGATTCTGTTTATATGATCGTTGACCGGATGGTCAATGCAAAGGGATCAAAAACCGCTCCACCAACACCAAACAGGTTCTTTCTGGATGACATTCCCGAGGATCTGATTTCTGAAAATCCAAATGCGTTTGAGCTGCTCAAAAAATACGGAATTGAGGAGCTGCAGAGAGCATACCAGATAAGTTTTGAAGATGCGCAGGAGAAAATGGATGAGAGAGTTGCCAGCTGCACTTCTGCAAACAAAAGAAAGCTTCTCATAGAAATAAAAGAATACTACATCAAACTCAGGAGACTAGACATTCCTGGGATTGTACCTGAGATCATTGATCCTGAAACAGGAGAAACTGTTCCATTTCCTGCAATACACCAGAAAGTAGGAGCAAGGTTCATCAGAGACAAAAAAAGAACATTGATTGCAGATGAGATGGGACTTGGAAAAACTGCAACTGCAATCATTGCAAAGAACCTCATTGATGAGAGAGAAGGCAGAAGAACCACTGCTGTGATGGTTGTTCCAAATAAGGTTCTTCGCCAATGGGAAGACGAAATCAAACTTTGTAACGTAGATGAAAAATCAGTAGTAGTAGTTACATCAAGGAATAAAGAAAAGGCAATTGCGGAAATTGAAGAAAGGAGGCCAGAAATTGTTCTTACTACATACGATATGATATTCAGAAAGCACAATGGAGGAACTGTTGGGGACAGGCTAGCCAAGGTAGTTGATTATCTTGTTCTGGATGAAGTTCACAATGCCAAGGAAGCAAAAAGCCTCAGAAGCCAGCAGATCATGGAACTTTCCCATGGGGCAGAATATGTTACAATGCTAAGTGGAACCCCGGTTCCAAACAGAGTAAGCGATCTTGGAGTGGTGGCGTCCATTCTCTGGAATCACAAGTTCACTCCAAGAGAATTCAACTTAAACTATCAGAAAAACCCGAGAATCGTACGTCAGAAGCTCCTGCCAAGAATGCTTCGCAGGAGGAAGAGGGAAACGTTCGGTGAGAGCAGATGCACGGTCCATGAAGTTCCTGTTGCAATGAGCGAGGCTCAGGAAAAAAGACATGAGCACCTTGATCTGAATCCTGAGAAAAAGAGCAGCTTTGGCCTGATGGCTGATCTGAGAAGATGCGCACTTGACCCAAAACTGGCTGGAGTGGATGAACCATCCCCGAAATATGAGAAGCTGATTGAACTTTTGATAGAACACGATGATGGAACTGCTCCTGTAGTGTTCACAACACTGAAGACAGGAGTCCTGGACAGATTATGTGACAGGCTTTCAGAGGAAGGCTTCAGAGTGGCAAGAGTAGATGGAGACCCGAGCAGAAGAGGAAGAAAAAGAGACAAGATACTCCGTGATTTCACAGAAGACAAGTATGACATCATAATCGCGACACTGGAAACCCTTGGAGAAGGAGTTAACCAGCTCGCAGTCTCAAGAAGAGCGTATTTCCTTGAGATTCCATTTACAGATGCAAGATTGGCACAAGGAATCACACGCTTGGACCGCAAGGGGCAAAAAAGCGATGAGGTTGAGATTTACCTTCTTATTTCAGAAAACAGTATTGATGAGACCATACTCAGGCTTATCAATCAAAAGAAAATACTCGGAGAATTCCTCATAGACGGGATGGAACTTACAGATGAGGAAAAGGAGATCATAGACAGTGGAGAAAAGGTCGTTGATACAGGAACTGATCCACTAAGAAAATTGTACAGGTTCTTTGGTACAACAACAAACAGGGAAACTGAAAAAGTAATCAAATTGCTCCGCGATCCTGTGATAGGCGAATTCATTGCAAAGCATTACTGGGAAGACTTTGATGGGTCTTTCTATGGAAACACAATGAATCTTATTGTTGACGTAATAAAAGGGCTTGAAAAGGGAGGCAGAAGATTTGACCAGGCTATTGATATTGCATCAGGACCATGCTGTTTGGCAAGAGCATGGAAAAGGCCGGTAGTCTCACTTGATGCAAACCCTGTTGCGCTGGAGCTTGGGAAGAAAATGCTTGGAGACAAGGCAGGAGAGACTATCGAGGCAAGCTTCGCTGATATGCCGGTTGAGAATGGAAGGTTTGATCTTGCAGTGTTTTCACTTGGTATTCTGCACTCAACACCTGAAGAGAGAGAAGGGATTCTGCGTGAAGTGAATCGGTCAATGAAGAAGGATGGTGTTTTGATAATTACTACTCCAAGCGGGAATGGAAGATATGAAAGATTGTCGAAAATTCTTCCTATGCTTGGATTCGAGGTCCTGCCAGGGATTACAGGAACTGCACAGGGAGTTGACAAAGTTAAATTTGAATGTATGATCATCAGTGCGGTCAAGGTCTCGGATCCAGTAGTCGATAGCGTTCCGGTTGAATTGTTTGATTTCAACAAGGATACCATGGAGGCAGAAAGCTTCGAAGCAAATGTATCCAAGAGAATCAAGAGAAAGGAATGCAAGAAATTCGAAATTGACAGCGTTGCTGTTGAGGATGCTGGAGTTGAATCTGCAAAGTCACTGCCAAAGCAGCCTGAGAAAACACCAGAACAGAAAAGAGAAGAAGAGATAAGAGTTGCCAGGACAAAAATCAGACAAATGAAAACAGAAAGGGAGAGACTTACGTTTATTTATAAGAGATTCTCAAAAGAGATTCAAAGAGGCGGAATCAAGAGCATTCCGACAGAAGCACTTGATGAGCTTGGACTTGAGCTTGTTCAAATAAAAAGAGGAAGACAAAGCGCGCTCACACTGACACTAAAGGAAGACCTTGACGAAATGAGAGAAAGAGGAAAGGAATTTGTCAATGGCCACAAAGCAAAAACAGGAAAAGAGGAGAAAGGTAAGGTGACCAGGTGAAACAAGTCCGGGCAAAAAAAATCAGAAGTGTTTCATGTTCAAAGAAAGAACCTTTAGCTGAAGGCTTGCAGATTACAGTTCCTACTGGTCCAAGGGAAGAAGATTATGGCGTAAAATGAGTGATGAACAAGTTGTTTTGCTTGCAAAAAGAATTATGAAAGAAAATGGAACAAGTAGAAAGAGTGAATTGGAAGCATTTGACTCTGGATTGTATCAAACTTTGAAAAAAAGAGACTTGATTGATGAAATTGGGTTTGAGGAAAAACGAAGATCATGGAAGAGCATGAGTGATGAAGAAGTTTTGGATCATGCAAAGAAATTAATGAGAGAAATGAACATAAATGGGAGAACAGAGTTGAAGAACGCTGATCCTGGATTGTATGAAATTTTAGGAGAAAGAGAGTTGCTCAGTAGGTGTGGATTCGATGAGAAACGTAAATCCTGGTTGGATATGAGTGATGGGGAAATTGTTGAATTTGCAAGAAAAGTGATGGAAAAAAATAAGATAAATGGAAGGAAGGAGCTAGAGGCAGTTGATCTAAGATTATATGTTGCTTTACAAAGAAGAGGGCTGCTTGATGATGTTGGATTTGCTCAGAAACGAAGAAAAGAAAGATCTTGGAAGGATATGGATAATGAGGAAGTTGTTGAGTTTGCAAAGAAATTGATAAGAGAAAATAAAATAGGTGGAAGGAAGGAATTATCTAATTTTGATACTGGAACATATAGTGTTTTGAGAGTAAGAGGATTGCTTGATGAGGTTGGGTTTGAGGCGAGAAAAAAGAGAGGAATGTCCTGGAGAAATATGAGTAATAGGGAGATTGTCAAGTTTGCAAGGAGAGTAATAGAAGAAAAAAAGATAACTAAGAGGTATGAGTTAGATAAGGCAGATAGTGGATTGTATAGTATGTTGAAAAGAAGAAAACTACTTGATTGTGCATTTGCGAATATATAAAACCAAAAAGCTGACAGTGCAAGAGAGGCAGTGATGGATGCTCTTGAAGCATTTGCTGCAAATGACAACAATTCTGCGGAGGATGATGTTGCATAATTTCTAATTGAGTGCTGCAAATGCACTATCAACAAAATTCTCAAGGACGCGGTGGTCATGGCGCACAGGATTGATTGTTGAAATGTTTGACAGATCAAGCATCCTGCCAAGGCTTGATTTCCTCCGGTCAACAAGTTCATCTATGTTCTGCGGAGAATAATCAGGGTGG
>CAZYZZ010000044.1:0-8267 GCA_964651995.1 Microcaldota archaeon | reverse complement strand
TCTATCCATATGTTCGGAACTTCGGGGATCAGAGGCATCTATGGAAAGGACATTATAGAGGAGCTGGCGCTCAAGATTGGTAATGTTTTCTCAGAAGATAGCCTGTTTGTTGCCCGGGACCTCCGGCAGAGCGGAATCCCGCTCTCTGTTGCTGTTGCAGCAGGCGCCCTGGCAGCAGGCTCCGACGTTATAGATATTGGAATAGCGCCCACTCCAACCCTTGCATATGCCGCGAGAAGAGGAAGAGGGATCATGGTCACAGCATCCCACAATCCGCCCGAGTATAATGGCCTTAAGCTGGTTGAAAAT
This sequence comes from Microcaldota archaeon, assembly GCA_964651995.1. Taxonomy (GTDB): domain Archaea; phylum Micrarchaeota; class Micrarchaeia; order Anstonellales; family Bilamarchaeaceae; genus Bilamarchaeum. The sequence continues at coordinate 7,958 of CAZYZZ010000044.1, read as the reverse complement.
GCAAAAGAAATCGGAAAGGCTCTTGAAAAAGAAATTATTGAGGGTTATAACAAGCCGATTGTAAGGTCAGAGATAGGAGACTTTTCACATAACAGCGATGCCATAGAGGAGCACAAGCAGATGATTCTCGGCATGGTGGACCGGAGCCTGATTGAAAAGAAAAAGCCCAAGATAATTGCAGACTGCAATGGAGCTGCTGCAGTAATTACGCCATATTTGCTCTCAGAACTTGGATGCAGGGTAGTGAGCGTCAATTCTTCCCTTGAGTGCTTCAACAGGCCATCAGAGCCAAATGAGACAAACCTTTCGCATCTTCTTGATATAGTCAGGGAAACCGGAGCAGACTTCGGAGTCGGCCATGACGGGGACGGGGATCGGTGCGTGATTATTGATGATCAGGGATCCATGCTTCCCTTTGACGTGCAGCTTGCCATGATGATTGAGCACGAGCTTGAGCAAAGCTCGAATAAGAAGATTGTTTCGACTGTGGAAGCTTCGCTGGCAATCCGGGATGTCGTAGAGAAAAACGGAGGAGAAATTGAGATCACGCCAGTTGGAAGCACTTATGTTGGAGAGAGCATTGAGAAGAATGATGCGCTCTTTGGGGGAGAACCCTGCGGAGAATACGTTTACAATAAAGGGGTCCATGTTCCTGATGCTCCGCTTGCAGTTGCAAAATTCGTGGAGATTTTCTGCGGGAAGGGAAAATTCTCAGAATTGAGAAAAAGGTATAAGGAAAACTTTATTGCAAGGGAGAAATTCCAGGCAAGGGAAAAGCACAAAACAGTTGAAAAAGTAAAAAAATCGCTCAAAGTTGATGGAAAGATCAGGGACGATGATGGAATCCGGATCGATGAGCCTGATGGATGGCTTCTTGTCCGGGCATCCGGAACAGAGCCTGTAGTAAGGCTTACGATGGAGTACAAGACAAAGGAGAAGCTTGAGCAGCGAAAGGGAGAAATAAAAACATTGATAGAGATGCATCTGTGAGTAATCATGAAACAGGGCGCATATCAAAGACAGCTCATACTTTATCTGAAAAATAAATCATACCAGCAGGCATACCAGTTTTCAAAACAATATGTATCCGAATATCCAAAGGATATGATAGCCCATTTTCTTCTTGCAAAATCCTCAATATGGGTAAAAAACTTCGAGGAAGCTGCGCATGAGGCGAGACTTGCATATAACCTGGCAGAAAGTCCAGAGGATATGCTGATGTGCGGCATACATGCGTGCGTGGCATATTACAAGCTAAAGGAATTCACAAAGGGATTCGAACTGCTCCAGGCAATGGAAAGAATAAGGGTTTGTGAGGAGAGCGAGCAGCTGTTTTTCCTCTTTAGTCTTGCTCTTGACAATGCGGCTGAGACAAGCAGGCATTTCAAGGAAATGTTTCGGATCAACAATGATGCTGCAACAGTTTTTCTAAAGAACCTTGCCGGAGATGCAAGCATAGATTATGGCGTGCTGTTCCAGAACATAGACAAATTCTGATTACTCTTTTGTCTTTGGCTCCTGCTTTGGGCTGCCCTGTTTTTTGCCTTTAGAATCATCTGGAGCTGATCTTGAAGGCCTTCTTCTTGAGGATTTGTCATCCATGAGAAAATCAAGGACCTGGCTTCGCTCATCATCTGAAAGGTCTGAGGCAATATCATCAATCTCACCGCGCCCGTCAAGATCTTCTTCGGACATGCCTCGGCTTTGCAGCTCTCCCCTTAGCTTGGATTGCTTTTTCTGTGGTTTTGCAGAGCGCTTTGGACCTTTTGTGGATTTTGATGAGAATGGTGACATGATAGGTAGATCTCCAAAAAAGAATTTAAAGGGATTAATCTGCGAGTTTTTTCAATATCTCAAGGACTTTTTCACGCTTGTCATATGGAACAAAAAGATGGTCATGATGGTATGCTGAGAATGCATTGACTGAGATTCCTTGCTTTGCAAGTGCGTCTGTTATTTTTGCCAAAAAGCCGACTGCCATAAGATCAGAGTATACATTGAGAGTAATCAATGCAAACGGGCCAACTTGATCTGTTTCACTCAGCTCTTTGATCTCATCTAAAATTTCATCTGAAAAAACAACGCTGAGGCCCTCCTCCTCCCTGAAGATATCTATCAGAAATTCTGAATAGGCAGAGAGGGCAAGAAGCTGGGATGGATCCAGTGAGGCCATGAAGTATTTGCTATCAGAAATCTTTGGATCCATGTTCTTTAGAAGAGCAGAGAGATCGCTCACAGTATCCACAACATCACTTCAGAGGAGCTCTCCCCTGGCATGCTCTATCTGGATTCTCGCTACATCCTGCTTTCTCCGGAATTCGGGGAGTATGGCATTTGAGAATCGAAGGGGAAGGAGATTGTCATAAATGTCTTCCATCATGCCAAAGTATTTTTCTGCATCCTCCCTCTTGTTTTTTCGAAGGGATTCATACATCTCCCTCTTCAGCTCGCCAACAGAGTCAAGAAGGCCTGTGAGGTAGGGAATTGTCGGGACTCCAAGCTCGCTGAAGGTTGGGATTTTCTTTGATTCGACTGCAGAGAGGACGATCAGTGCTTCTGCATATTCCTGATAAACATGGTTCAACTGAGGGGGAAATTCATCAGAAAACTGTGAAATCTCATCAAGGCCGGCTTTTGCCTCTGTCAGGAATTTCTTTGCAGCATCCATATCATGAGCATGGATCGCCTTGATTGCGTTGGAGCAGAACCTGACGATTTTCCTGTTCTCAAGAAGTACCTTGTCCAAATGCTGTTCTTTTGTCGAAAGAGTTTCTGTAACTTTATTTATTCCGAGATCTGTCATAATATCACATAGTTTGGTTTGTACTTTAATCCTATCGAAGCCTGAGAGTGCGCGCTACCTGCTTTTGCGCTCTAAGCTGGCTTGATTTATTGAGCAGGGAATGGCGCGCAATATCGCGCATGTCTTCATTTATCCTTCCAATGTCAGGAAGGCCTGCAATGTCGCGGGCAGCAACAAGGCCTTTTGGCTGGTCCTGGTTTAATATCTGAAGATAAGTGCCAAAATTCTCAAGGCGAGCTGGAAGTGGCAGTCCTTCACCTGATCTCTTCCAGAGCTCCATGACAGAGCCCTTGCCAAGTGAAAACAGATTCTCGCAGCTTCTTGGCGGTCTTCCGACCAGCTGCGATATTTGCACGAATGCACCAAGCACAAATGGAACAAGGGCTTCAAACTCCCCATGCCGCACAAATTCAGAAAGACGCATAGGCTCTGGATGTGACAGGAGAATGCGGGTTAAATCTTTTCCAGGAATTTTGCATGATGTTGCAACAGATTCATAGGATTCTGCAACCTGCGGAAGCACCCTTCCTATATTTCGGGTTGCAGTAAAGCCTCCGCCAATATGAGGGACAATAAGGCTCAGCATTCCACGGGTTAGAATTCCAAGTGACTGCGGAGTCTTTACCTGGCCAAGAAGATTGAAGCATGCAGCCTGGATTCCGCTTGGATGAAGGCGAGGGACTGGCGTTCCATCCGGAGCTGCAACAGCCCACACATGCGGAAGGGAAAGGTGGGAAACATCGAGCAGTGAAGCGAGATTTGCATATAATCCATCCGGAGAGACCTGAAGAAGCATTGAATTTACCTCGAATGTCTCTGTAGTAATATGACCTGCAGGAGGAGCTGAAAGTGCAAGAGGGCCGCTTCCAAGCTCTCCAAGATCCCACATGTGCGAATAGACAGTTGAAGAGAGATGTGGAGCCTGCAGATTAAGGAAAGACTCGATAAGATGCTCTGTTGCAAGCTTGGAGAGTTCTCCTGAGGTGTTTGTTTGAACCCGAAGAAGGCAGTTGATTGCAATCGAACGCACTGATTCAGAGAATTGGAGATATTCAATTGCATTCCATGCCGGAGTAAGGGGCCTTGATAACTCTGTTACTGCATAGTGGGCATTTACTGATGGCTGATAATCCTTGATATCTGCATCTCCTGTTAAGGCAATGTGCTCGAGCATCTTGCACAGCAGGAGTGCCTTGGCAGGATTTGCCTCGCCATTGAATCGGGGATCCCTATCCTGCCTTATGATTTGCATGATCACAGTGCAAAGATGCGCGGCATCTTCCAATTCGAGTCTTTTTTCAAACGAAAGCAAGAATGAATTTGGGGAAATGGAAACATCTGCTCCGGATGGCAACTGTTTTCGAAGATCTACAAAATCAAAGAGTACGGTTTCAAAAGATCTCGTGGTCATCTCTTCCATTTGGAAAGGGTCCTGCCATCTTGAATCTGCTCCTTCCCTGAAATCCACCTGCAGCATTCTAAGTGTCCGTATAAATTGTTGAACCATAGTTTTTCACCTGAGAAGAAGAGTTTATTGCAATGGATGGTTTTTAATGACTCCTGATTTAGACAGATCAGTTTCCTTATAAAACTAATTATAGAGAGATAGTCATGCATGTTGTACTTTCAGTTGGTGGAAGCTCGGTTAACCCAAAGGGCGAGCCAGATCTTGGATTTTTAAGATCACTTGCAAAGATGATCAAAAAGAGCAAAAACAAATTCGGAATTTTGACTGGCGGAGGCTCTATTGCAAGGGTCTATGCCAAAGCAGCAAGGGCCATTGGTGCTACTGAATATGAAGCAGACTCGATTGCGATCACTTCAACAAAACAAAACGCGCAGCTGGTTATCGCAGCTCTCAAATGCGCAGGAATTGACGTCTATCCAAAGCTGGTGGATGACTTTGAGGAAGCGCGCGGGCTTTCAAACAAAGTAGTTGTGATGGGAGGAACTATTCCCGGGATTACAACTGACACGGACGCAGTCCTTCTTGGGGAGGCAATCGGAGCAAAGAGGCTTGTAAATATCAGCAATGTTGATGCCATCTACGACAGCGATCCGAGAAAAAACAAATCAGCAAAGAAATATGCAAAGATGAGCTATGAAGAGCTGATTACTTTGGCAACAAGCAGCGACAAGAGAAAGGCAGGAACGCATTTTGTATTTGACCTTCTCGCATGCAAATTAATTGCAAGATCGAAAATGGAGGCTCATTTTGTCTCTGGAAAAGTTGAAAAAGAAATAGAAAACGCAATTGAAGGAAAAAAGCATAGCGGAACAGTTGTCATTTAAGGTGCTTGGCAACTTCCTTGTCTGGAAGAGTTACGCATTTCTTTGTCCTTGTTGTGACGTATGAGATTTCCATGTTTTCTGCAACCAGTTTCTCTTCCTGGGTAGAGCGGAGTGCGCTGACAGCAAGGTGGATTGCATCATCAACATCCATCTTCTCGCTGAATTTCTTCTCAAGGATCTCATCGACTTCTTTCTTGTGAATGCCGATTGAATCTGCCTTGTATGCAGTCATAGCGCCGCTTGGCTCTGCTTCATAGAGCTTGGGACCATCGGAATCAACTCCTGCAATAAGAAGAGAGACACCAAATGGACGGATTCCGCCGTATTGAGTGTATACCTGCATAAGGTCGCAAACGCTCCTTGCGATTGTATCTACGGTCGGCTCCTCGTTGTATGTGATCCTGTGCCTCTGGGAATCAACTCTTGCAACTTCAACAAGGCGCCTTGCATCTGCAATAAGGCCGCTTGCAGTAACGCAGATGTGGCTGTCTACCTCGAATATTTTTCGAAGAGAATCAGTGATTACGAGGTTTGAGTGGATGGACTTGAATGCAACGAGGGCAACACCATCTTTGGCAGTAACACCGATTGCAGTTGCTCCTCGCTTTACTGCTTCCTTTGCATACTCTACCTGGAATAACCTTCCGTCAGGACTAAATACTGTAATTGCTCGATCATAAGCTTGTGGAGATACACCGTACATATATATTACCTCAATAGGAGAATTTTAATATCATTAAGAGAGGGCGTCTTTAAATGGATTACCATCACATTGAACGGAGCTTTGAGATCCGGTCGTCTATTTTCGGATGTGTGGATCCCAAAAACCCGATTTTATGAGGAAACGGATTTGAAAAGAACAGGGATGCTGTCGTATCATTCGCAGCTTTTGTCGGTATGTTTGCGCTCTTGATTTTCTCAAGTGCATCTGCAAGTCCCTTTGGATATCTGGTGAGCCTCGCGCCGTTTGCATCAGCAAGGTATTCCCGCTGGCGCGAGATTGCAAAGCGGACAAGCTGGGCAAATATCGGAGCAAGTATGACAAAGATAAGGGCAACTATGACAAGAGGACCGGCGGAATCGTTTCTTCTTCTGCCTCCTCCAAAGAAAAGCATCCGCCAGACAAAATCCCCAAGAAGCGCGATTGCTCCGACAAATACTATTGCAATCATGGAAAAGCGGATATCATAGTTTGCAATGTGTGAGATCTCATGGGCGACAACACCTTCAAGCTCCTGCTTTTTCATCATCTTGAGAAGGCCGGTAGTAAATGCGACGGATGCATGTTTTGGATCTCTTCCTGTTGCAAATGCATTTGGACTCTCGTCATTTATGACATATATTTTTGGAACAGGGATCTGGGATGCGAGGGCAAGTCCCTCGACAATATTGAAGAGGTATGGATAATCTTTCTTTTTCACCTCTTTAGCCCCTGTGAGAGCAAGAATGACCTTGTCTCCAGTAAAGAATACTGCTATGGAATAGAAAAGAAGCGCGAAGAAACCAAATGCAGGTCCGCAGATTCCAAGATCAAATGCATAAGAAATTGCAGTAATCATGCCGATAAAAATAAGGAACATGACAGCCATCAGAATGGCTGAGTTGCGCTTATTGCTATCGATCTGATCAAAGAAACTGACCTTTTCCATGGGCAAATCACACTAGAATTTTACCTTAACTGCTTTCTTCTCTTCTGCAGGAGCTTCAAAGTATGGCTTTGGTTTGAAGCCGAAGATGCTTGCGATTATGTTGCTTGGGAACATCTCGATCGAGTTGTCATAGGCAAGAACAGAATCATTGTAAGCAGTCCTGATGTATGAAATCTTGTCCTCTGTCCCGGCAAGCTCTTCCTGAAGCATCTTGAAATTCTCGCTTGCCTGAAGCTTTGGATAATTCTCAGAAACTGCAAACAGGGATTTCAGAGTCTGGGTGAGCATGTTGTTTGCTTTTGCCTTTTCTTCAACAGAGCCGGTAACAAGCTGCGCTCTTGCCTTTGTAATTTCTTCCAAAGTCCCTTTTTCATGCTTTACATAGCCCTTTACTGATTCGACCAGGTTTGGGATAAGATCATATCTTCGCTTTAGCTGGACATCGATCTGGGCCCATGCATTCTCAACCCTGTTCCTGAGGGTAACAAGGCGGTTGTAGGTGATTCCCACATATCCCAAAACTCCAAGGCCGGCAAGGCCAACGCATCCAAGAGCCAATATTTCTACTACCATAACTATACACCAGGGATAAAGGTAGTAATCAAAGTATTTAATTCTTGCCAAGATAAAGGTCCAGCTCTTCCTGGGAGATAGTAAGATCAAGCTTCTTGTGCTTTGACTTGAGGCCTGAAATAATTCGAACCTGGCAGCCAAGAAGCTTTGAAAGCTCCTGGACAAGCTCCAGGTTTGCCTTGTTGTTCTCTGGAGCGCTTTTTAGATGGATCCTGATCTGGCCGTCTTTTTGGATTATGGAAAACTTTTTGGACTTTGGAACAACAGTGATATCAATGATCATTCTGCTCCCTTGATAAGCTGGGTGATCTCAGAAGATGATCTGTAGCCTGAATAGGTCTTTTCATCGATTACGATTGAGGGGTATGACTTGATATTGTATTGCTCTTTGAATGCATCTGCAACAGGGCTTCCAAGGTCTCCGTCAAATGAATAGAGCTTGATCTTTTCTGAGGAGGAATCCCGCGCTTTGAGAATTTCATAGCCTTGCTCTTTGCAGTTTTCGCAATTTGAATTGGAATAGAAATGAACGAGCAGGGTGCTGTCATCTCCGCAGATCTCATTTACCTTTTTTGAGAGGAGATAGGACTCTGCCTGAAGAACGAAATACTGTTTTTTCAGCTCTGGATCAAAAGCATCCC
>CAZYZZ010000043.1:0-8297 GCA_964651995.1 Microcaldota archaeon | reverse complement strand
TCATCCAAACAGTATTTGACAAGAGATATGTGATGCCGCTCTCTGCAGTAAACTCTATTGATGAAAGCGTAATCCTCAAATCCTAGCTATCTTGATTTCATTTTCTTGAGGAGCTTTTTCTTTGCAGGACAATTCTTCAGAGCATGCTCTAGCACCTGCGATATGTTCTCGACTTCTATGATTTCTATTTTCTTCTTCTTGAGGATGACATCCTGCGAATTAGCCTTTGGGATCAGGACTTTTTTTATCCCGGATTCCATTGCAGCTTCTATCTTGCCCGTGATTCCGCCAACAGGAAGAACCCTTCCGCGGACATCAAGCGATCCGGTCATTGCAACGCTTTGGAGAACAGGAATGTTTGCCAGTGCAGATATGACTGCAACTGCAGTTGAGATTGATGCGCTGTCCCCTTCAACACCTTCATATGTCTGCAAAAATTGGATGTGAAGATCCTTTGCGACAATTGCATTTCCGATATATTTCTTGAAGATTGCAGAAACATTATCAACAGCCTCCTTGGCAATCACTCCCAGCTTTCCGGTTGCAATCACCCTCCCCTCGCTTTTGGATGCTGCAGGGGTTGCCTCTGCTACAATCGGAAGGACCAGTCCTGCCATTGAATGGCCAAGAACTGCAAGGCCATTGACCCTGCCCACTTCAGAACCTTCAACTGAGATTGTCTGGTATTCTTTCTTCCTCTCGATCATCTTTGATCCGAGCTGGGATTCGATAGACCTGAAGACCTTCTTTGCCTCACCCACTTCTTTCTTGGAGACAAGCTCAAGCTTGTTTTCCCTTGCAACATCACCTGCTGCACGGACGAGTCCTCCAAGTTCACGAAGGTTGAGAGTGAATCTTTTCCTGCGGCCGGACATCCTTCTTGCTTCCTCGATTATCTCCTGCACAGCGCCCTGGTCAAAGTGAGGGATTTTTCCATCGCGAAGAATTTCCTGTGCAACAAACTGGACAAGCTTTTCCTCGTTCTCAGGAGTATCCTCCATAGTGTCTTCTACGTAAATCTCATAGCCTCCGCCGCGGATCCTGGACCTTAGGGCCGGATGTATCTGCTGCATGTCAGGAAGGTTTCCTGCTGCAACAAGAACAAAATCAGTTGGAACCGGCTGCGTCTTTACAAGAGCGCCAGAGCTCATCTCGCTCTGTCCGGTAATCGGATACTTCTTTTCCTGCATTGCAGTTAGAATTTCCTGCTGCCAGTTTAACTTGAGAGATGCAATCTCATCGATAAACAGCACTCCCTTGCTTGCCTGGTGTATTGCGCCCGGCTCAACCCTGATATGTGCAGGAGTTCCAAGCCCTCCGCTCTGAAGCGGATCATGCTTGATATCGCCAAGGAGGGATCCTGCCCTTGATCCTGTTGCATCAATGAAAGGAGCTGTCTGCTTTTCAGTATTGTCAATGAGCAGCTTTGGCTGCTTTGATTCTGTTGGCATCAGCCTTTTGCCAAGGCCTGCAGTTGCATTTGAAAGTATGTACAAAAGCCCAAGACCAAGGACAACTGCAATAATGAACCATTTTATAGTATCTTCAATCTCTGCAAAAAATGCTATTGCAAGAAGGGCTGCACCGATTATTGCTATTATGATCATTGGATTGATCCTGCGCTCATCTGTCTTCTGCTTTCTGAAATTCGCAATTCTTCTCCCAAGGCCTGCGCGAAGTTTTTTTGCAGACTTTTCACCGTATTTTTTCAGAAATGCGATTTCCTGGGGAGAATAAAACCTCATCAGGCCGCGGTTTTTGGAGAGATGATCAAATGTAGGATAGGTCCTGACAGTCCGAACAAGAGGCTGGTTCTCGTTGACTTTGTTTGGATAGACAAGAACATCTTCAAGATCTTCTGCAGTCATCATCTCTGCCATGGCCTGGGCCATCATGCTTTTTCCAGTACCCGGAGTACCTATAAGTAAAACGTTTCGCCTTTGTTTGGCAGCTTTTTTTACAATTGCAACTGCCTTGTCCTGGCCAACAATCTGATCTATGAGTTTTTTTGGAACTTTAACTTCTGCCGTGGTTTTTATTTTCTTCATCCATTATACCAGATAGCAGGGAATATAAATTACTTTGCTTCGGCAGTCAGCAAAGCATCGCCATAAAATTGAAGTCAGACTTTTGTCAGCGTTCCCTTTTTCCTTCCAAGATCATACATATACCTGTTTAAGAAAAGGGCAATTGCAAGCCAGAAGAACGTGGTTATGAAAAGCATCTGATAATTTGCTTCTGCCATTCCGAAAATTGACTTGATCAGATTGAATGCATGTGTGGTCGGGAAAAAATTGAGAAATGCAACAAGCGGCTGCGGAAACATTTCTTCAATATTAAAGTAAGGACCTGAGACCAAACCAACAAGCTCCGGAACTAGGAAGCTCAGCGTAAATACATTTCTCTTGTCAAAGACGCATGCAAGGCCAAAGTGAACAAGGCCCACAGAAAACCCTACGATGGAGAGGAAAAGAACTCCGATAAGGAAAGTGAGCGGATCATCCAATGTCACATTGTAGAATATTGATCCCACAGCAAGGACAAGGAATACAACCACGATGGTCTTGAGAATTCCGGTAATTGCTCCGCCTATTGCAAGCTCGTGCGCGCGGATTGGGCTGACCAGCATGTTCGGAAGCGACCTGTCCCAGTGGTCTTCAATAAAGATAGCAGTTGTCTCAAAAGATACAAAGTATATTGCCCTCCATGCTATGACAGAAAGGACGATCACGCCGAAAAATTCCTCATTCCCTCCAACTGATGAGAGGAAAAGTGTGAGCATGAAAAACAGTATGAATGGCCAGAAGATGACATCAAATAACCTGAATGGACTTCGAAAAGCCCACAGGATATTTCTGTATACTATTCCCTTTATTCTGGAAAACATATTATCAGTCCATTATTTTTGAGTATAGCTCCTCAAGCTCAACTTCAAGAAGATCAATAGTGCTGATCTGGGCGCCAGAGGATGCAACAAGCTTGAATACTCCATCCAGATCCTTTTCGGAATCAAGATAGACTTTGACAGACCCATTGCCGGATTTTATTTTCACAACGGATTTGGTTTTGGATAGGACTTTCTGAACTTTTTTTGGATATTTGCAGCGGACATGAAGAACTGTGTGGGGGAAATACTGCTCGCGAAGCTGATCGAAAGTTCCGCATGCAATGATCCTGCCATTCTTGATCAGGGCAATCCTGTCGCAAAGCAACTGAGCCTCTGGCATGTTGTGTGTTGTGAGCAGGATCGTAGTTCCGCTTTTTTTCATGGCCTTTATGTGCTTTCGGAGGGAAACTGCAGATTCAACATCAAGGCCTACGGTAGGCTCATCAAGAAGAAGAACCTCAGGATCATTCAGAATTGCTTTTGCAATAAGAAATCTCCTTCCAAGGCCTGAGGAAAAATCAGCAGGCCTTCTTTTCCTGTGTTCGGTAAGGCCGGTGATTTTGAGCGCATTGTTGATCCTGGCTTCAATATTGTCAAGTCCGTAGAGATAGCAGAAGAACCGAAGGAGCTCTTCTGCGCTGAAGAAATCAGATATGCCGCTAAAGCCTGATGCAAGGTTCATCTTTTTTGCAATTTTCTTGCTGTCAGTTCTACAGTCAAGGCCGAATATTTTTGCACTTCCCTGATCCGGAATCAGGAATCCGCAGAGAATTGAAATCAATGTCGTCTTTCCAGCTCCGTTTGGGCCAAGGAGGCCGAATATCTCTCCCTTTTCTATGCTAAGGTCTACTGAATCAAGCGCCTTGAGGCTCTTGCCGCCCGAGGAAAATGAGCGTGATAGATTTTTTACTGAGACAATAGATTCCATAGTGATGCAGAATAGAAAAAACAAATATTAAATACAAATCGAAAATCAGGAAACGATTCTCAGGTCCGAGAATGCGATTCTTGGAGCAATCAGAGAGCCCAGGGTCCTTTGCTTGCTCTCTATCGCCTCAATGTTTGCAAACATGTCAAACACATTTCCTGTTATCATAAAGCCCTTGAGCGGAGTTCTTTTGCCGCCCTCAACCAGGAATGCTGAGCTCACTTCAAGACCTATGTCACCTGTTGTGATATTCGCAGTATGCGATCCATGGGCAGAGTGAAGTTCAATATATCTGTCAATTTCCCCAAGGTCCTTCCAGCTTCCTGGAGAGATTATGAGATTGGATGAACCGATTGATGGATTGTCATCATATGAATTGCGGGAGCAGAAACCGCACTGGTCTGTTTTTGCAAGAGCTGCGATCTCGCGGTCATAGAGATAGGTTTCGACCTTTCCCTGGTTGACAAGATAATGCTTTTGTGATACTGTGCCCTCATCATCAAATGGCCTGGCAGAAGTTCCGTTTGCACACCCGTCCTCGGATAGTGTAAAGCTTTCTGAGAACTTCTTTTTTGGAAGATTTGTGATGCCGCGCCTCTTCCAGTCACCTGAAAATGATGGAAGAAGAACATCAAGCAGGCTGTCCAGAGCCTCTATCTGGACAACAACTGGATATTTGCCTGCAGGAGGTTTCTTTGCGCCCTGCATGTCTTTTGCAAGGCCAGCTGCCTTGAGGCCGGTCTCAGAAACATCTTCTGGAAGCTTGTTTGAGCTGAGGTATGCTACTCCAAGCCCATCGCCATGCATGCACTCCACATACATGGAAAAACCGGTGTCCTTGTATTCTCCGGAAAACCCGGCGCTGCTGTGGAGCCTCTGGAGGGATCTTGATGCAGAGAGGATGATCTTGGATCTTGCGCCGAATGATTCTGCAGATTCCCTTGTGAGATTGAGAAGGTCCTTGAGTGTGCCAAAATCGCTCGGATCAAGGGAAGGATCAAAGATATCAAGGGTTTCATAGCTTGCCTTTGGCGCAAATGAAAAGTCGCTCTCTGGTGAAAACTTTGAGATTTTTTTTGCTTTTTCAATTGTGGAATCAAGTTCCTTTTCTTCCTGGCAATAGGAAAAACCAACGCGCCTCTCTTCAAGCACCCGGACCCCATAACCGGAAAACTCTGAGTTTTCCTTTATCTTAAGCTCTTCTCCTGTAAAAGTCAGGCTTGTGGACTCTGAATTTTGAAAGAATATTTCTGAATCAGACATACGCTTTTAATTCGAAAGAGAGATTTAAAATCCATGAGACTTTTTGTTGCAGCTTCAGTTCCAATAGAATTGCGGGAAAAACTCAGGGAAAAATCAGCAGAGATTGCCGGAGATGGGATAAAACTGGTAGAGCCAGAGAACATGCACATTACCCTAAGGTTTTTGGGAGAAATTTCAGATGAAAAAGAAATTGTCCAGAGGCTCAAAGATATCAAGTTTGAAAGATTCAGGTGCGCTGTTAGGGGAATTGGAGCTTTTCCAAGCCAGGATTATATCAAGGTGATCTGGGCAGGAGTAGAGAGCAATGGGAAGCTTGAAGATCTTGCAGCAAAGGTTAGTAGCGCTCTTGAGGGACTGCCTGGAGATGGAAGGTTTTCAGCACACGTGACAATGGCAAGAGTCCGGAAAAAAGTTGATTTGAAAAAGTTTATTGAAGAGAATAATGATGAGTTTGGAGAATTCGAAGTTGAGAGTTTTGAGCTGATAAAGAGCGCGCTTTCGCCAAAAGGACCAGAGTATTCACTAATTGAAAAATTCCATGCAGAGGAAATGTAGATGCTTGATTTCATACCGTCGATTGTTTCAGTACTGTCATACGGCCTAGTTGGTGTCAGTTCAAAAAAGTCGATTGATGTTATTGGAAGGCATAAGGCAATTGTCTATGCATACATAGTTCTTGTAATCCTCCTTGGAATCGGAGCAATAATTCTTGGACATACGATTAGTTTTCCGCTTGAGCTTTTTCCATTATTTGCAGTACAGGTTGCACTGGGCGCGCTTGGAGTGATTGCATGGTACAAGGCAATTGACTTTGGAAAAGTGAGCATCACCGCTGCTGTTGGAAAAACATATGTCCTTCTTGTTCTTGCAAGCAGCATTTTCTTCCTTGGTGAGCAATTGTCAATAGGCCAGATCACAGGAGCAATCATCATGGTCGGATCAACAGTTGTAATTGCAATTGGAAAAACAGGAAAGATAAAACTGGAGAAATGGATGATATATCTTGCACTTGCAATCCTGTGCAGAACATATTATTACACGTTCATCAAAACTTTTGTGACAGAGCTTGGGATATACCCTGCAACCCTTCTGCTCGAATTTGGAATTGCAGGATGCGTTATTGCATTTCACTTTCTTCGTGGAAGGGACATATCACCGCCAAAGCTAAGCGACATGAAATACCCTGTTGTTCCAGGAATCCTGATTTTCATCGGAACTATCTTCTACAGCATGTCAATCAGTGAGATAGGTGCTGCACTAACTGCAACAGTCAGTGCAGGAGGTCCGATAGTAAATGCAGTTGGTTCCTACATCATTCTGAGGGAAAAACTGGATCTGCAAAAGTATCTTGCCATAGTCCTTATTGTGATTGGGCTGGTTATGATTTTCATATTATAAAAATAAAAAAAGAAAAAACTAGTAATTAACTACGCTTAGAACCGCATCAAATGCTGCATATGGATAGGCTCCAGGAATCATTACAGTGTACTCATTGTTATTCTCAAAGAGAACGATTCCATCCCCATACTGAGAATTGAGAAGAGAAACTGCAGATTTCAAAGAGGTCTCATCAACATTGTTCTTGGAAATCACAACAAAGTTGCTTGGAGTTCCGCGAACACCATATACCTGGCCAGTAGTGAAATCATCATTGATTTCGCTTGTATGCTCCTGTGCATCATAGCATGCATTGAATGTTGCATTGTCAAGACCAAGATCAACTGCGTAGCCTTTCATAGTGTCTCCAACATCCTCAAGACCACTCCATGAATCTTGCGTATCAAAGAGCTTGTCGTGCATTTCCCAGTATTTGCCCTGGTCACCTGCACACCTTGCTGCAATGGAAGTTGGCCATGCATTTGGATGGAATCCAAGTGGGAAGTCTCTGAAGTAGTATCTTACTTTTCCAGTGTCAACGTAATTTGTTTTCACTTCAGCGCCTCCCTCGCGGTATAGCTTGCCGCAGAATGGGCACTGGAAATCAGAGAACTCGACAATTGCAACCGGGGCACTTGCGTTTCCAAGAACAGGGTTTGTTCCTGATTCAACTGTCAAAGTAGGCAATGCCTCTGGTGCAGCTGGTTCTGTTGGCTGGGTAGGCTCGGTTGGTGCTGCAGGTTCTGCTGTGTCGTCACAAACTTCACAGACAGGACAAGCCGCACTTGCACATGCAATCACGCCAAAGCCCTGAGTAAAAATTGACCATACTATCAATAATACTAAGACAGCGATTATGGCGCCGTATAGCACATCTTTACTAAGTGTTACTTTATTTTCATCTCCCAAATAATCACCTTACAAAAAAGAGTTTGTTTGGATTGTCTAAAAGGCATTATTTAAATGTTTTGAATTTGTATGGTAGTTATGACATCACTTGACAAAGCAATACTCGCTACTTATGACAGAGAGGGAAAGCATTTCGAGATATACATCGATCCAGACGGAACATATGCGTTTTTGGACGGAAGCAAGAAGGACCTGAAGAATATCCTTGTTGCAGATGAGATATATGCTGATGCCAAGAAGGGAGAACGTGCAAAGGCATCTGATGTTGAAAAGATATTCGGAACGCAGGATATGATGCGGATACTCGAATTCATGCTGAAAAAAGGAGAGGTTCAGCTCACAACAGAGCAAAAAAGGAAGAAGACAGCTGAAAAGAGGAAGCAGATAATCGCTATACTGCTTCGTGAGGCAATTGATCCAAGGACAAAGGCACCGCATACCCAGATCAGGCTTGAGAATGCAATTGAGCAGGCAAGAATCCATGTCGAGCCATTCAAGGATGCACGGGAGCAGATCGACGATATTGTAAAAACACTGCGGCCGATTCTGCCTATGAAATTCGAAAAGACAAAGATTGCAGTAAAGGTTCCTGCTGCATTTTCACATAAATGCTATGGAAGCCTGAAGAATTACGGGATAAAAAAGGAGCAGTGGACAAAGGAGGGAGACCTTATTGTAGTAATCGAGATCTTTGCAGGCATGCAGAGCGAAGTCTACGACAGGCTGAACAAGATGACAAACGGGCAGGTTGAGACAAGAATTGTTGAAAGTGAGTAAAATCCAACTCAAATGCCTTATTAAAAATCTTTCTATTATTACTATACAATTGAAAGAGAGAAAAACCGGAACATACTTTTTCTGGTAATTATAAATTAGAGATTAGTGTCCCTAATAAAAGGTGAATTTTGAATGGACAAAAAGATTGTTATGCCA
>CAZYZZ010000042.1:0-8372 GCA_964651995.1 Microcaldota archaeon | reverse complement strand
TGGGAGTTATGGTGCACCCGACCCATTCTTATGTCAAGGCCAAGGTCGGAGATGAGCTTTGGATTGTTGCAAAAGAGCGGCTTGACCATGTTCTTGAACTTGCAGAGGCAAGCGCAACTGTTGTTGAAGAGCTTCCAGGCCGGAAGCTAAAGGATCTCCAATATGATCATCCGTTCCAGGACCAGATCAAAAAAGAATATGACAGGAAGGTTGTTCTCAGCGATGAATATGTTACTCTTGAAGAAGGAACCGGTCTTGTCCATACAGCCCCTGGACACGGTCCTGAGGACTTTATAATCGGTAAGCGCTTTGGCATCGAGGCATTCTGTCCAGTTGACGGCAAAGGAAATTATACCGAGGAAGCAGGTAAATTTGCAGGACAAAATGTCCGGGAAGTGAATCCATCCATCATAGAACTTCTCAAAAACAACGGAACCCTTCTCTATGAGGCAAGGATAAAGCACAGGTATCCTCATTGCTGGAGATGCAAGACCCCTCTTATCTTCCTCACGACAAACCAGTGGTTTGTTTCAATCTCAAAGATAAAAGACCAGATGCTCAATGAGATTGACAAGACAGAATGGCATCCTGATTTTGCAAAAGACAGGTTCAAGGAATTTGTCACAAATGCTCCTGACTGGTGCATCTCAAGACAAAGATACTGGGGCATTCCGCTTCCAATCTGGCAATGCGAATGCGAAAAAATCAAGGTAATCGGCTCAAAGGACGAGATTCCAGAAGTAGAGGAGCTTCACAGGCCATATATAGATGAGGTTGAACTTGACTGCGAATGCGGCAAGAAAATGAAGCGCGTTCCTGATGTTCTTGATGTCTGGTTTGATTCCGGAAATGCCATATGGGCATCACTTAATCCTGAGGATGCCAAGAAATACGGAGAGCGGGCCGACCTGATACTCGAGGGGCAAGATCAGATCCGAGGCTGGTTCTATTCGCTTTTGGGCTCTGGCGTTGTAAGGCAGGGCACATGCCCATACAAGCGGCTTCTCATGCACGGGTTCTTTGTAGACGAGCATGGGGAGAAGATGAGCAAGTCTCTTGGAAACTTCATTCCAATCGAGCAGATCCTGGAAAAGTACGGCGCTGACAGCTTCAGGCTCTGGAGCATCAGCAATACTGTCTGGGACGAGCTGAAATTCAGCTGGGTCGAGATGAAAAAGGCATCTTCTGATCTTAATATCGTTGCAAACATGGTCTCGTTTTTGGAAAGGTTTTCCCCAAAGAAAAAAATTGAGGAAGTTGAGCTTGAGCCTCTTGACAAGTGGATGGTCAGCCGTCTCAATTCAACTTTGAAGTCATTTAGAAATTCCTTTGATAGCTATGAGCTTAACAAAGCAGCAAAGACACTCCGCTTGTTTATAGTCGAAGATGTAAGCAGGTTTTACATGAAGCTTGCAAAGGAGAGGATCTCAAAAGGCGAGAATGCAGAGGCTGCGCTCTATGTTGTTTATCATGTGATGCTCTGCTCACTGAAGATGCTCAGCTGCATCTGTCCGATGCTTTCTGAAAGTCTCTACCAGAGATTCTATAAGAAATTTGAAAAAGAAGAATCTATCTTCCTCCTCCGGCTTGAATCTTCAAATGAGGCGGATATCAATGTCCTTTATGAGAAGCAGGTGGAAACTCTCAAGGAAGTTGTATCAACTGCCATGCTGGCAAGGCAGGAAGCCGGAATCAAGGTCAGATGGCCTGTTCGCACTCTTTATGTCGAGACAAAATCTCATGAAGTGATTGATGCTGTAAATGCATTTGAGAAGACCATATTATCTCTTACAAATGTCAAGGAGCTGAGGACAATGGAGGAAAAGCCTTCTGGTGAGATGTCAAGCTCTGAGTTTGAGAAAGGATCAATCCACATTGACAAGAAGATCGATGAAGAGCTTTATGAAGAGGGCATGGTCAACGAGGTCAAGAGGAGGATCCAGATACTTCGAAAGGATGCAGGGCTCATAGAGTCAGACAAAATCAAGTTCATGCTTGAGACTGAGGCAGAGATCGAGGCTATTGTGAAGAAGCACGAGAAAAAAATAGCTGCTGAAGTTGGCGCATCATCTGTTGTTTATGGCCCTTCAAAGGATCCAAAAGAATACAAGATAGACGGAAGGATTGTGAAGCTTTCGGTGCAGAAAGATATTTAATTGATGTATGGGGGTATGTTAACTATGAAGGGACAAGCAGCAGTAGAATATCTGATGACCTATGGTTGGGCAATCCTTGCCCTGGTGATCGTAGTCGGGGTGCTTTTGACCAGCGGACTTTTATCACCAAGCTATCTTGTTGCAGAAGAATGTTCATTTGGAAACAACTTCCCGTGCAATTTTGCACTTTATAATGACGGCGGCTCAACAAAGGTCGGCCTTGATATCTTCAATGCATATCCATACAAGATCAAGATCGTTGAGGTAAATATCCAGACTACTGACGGCCTTCAGAGCTTCTCTGGCTTTGCAACTAATGTTGAGCTTGAGAGCGGAGAGCATACAATCCCTCCTTTTGAGGCAACTCTCAGCGGCCCTGAAATAAAAGAAGGAGATGTAAAGAGGTTTACAGGAAACATCACATATGTCTCATGCGCTCCTGAGCTTGGCCCTGATTGCAGTGATGCAGAACATGTAATCAGTGGAAGAGTTGTTGGAAAAATCATTCCACAGTAATTGAAATCTCTCCAACTTTATTTTGCACATTCTTTATCTTGCTTATCTTTCCAAGCTCTTCAAGAAGCTCTTTGTCCATCTCTTTTGGAGTGGTGATAGTAACCTTCTCCAGCTCTGCGTTCTGGGCAAGCTTGTTGTTTGATTTGTGCTGCCGGATCAGAGTGATAATCTCGTTGAGCACAGATACTTTTTCAACATCCTCACCAAATTCATCTCCAGAATCCGGCCAGCCCTCGTGCTGGATGCTTTTTCCTGGACTGTAGATCTGGTATATCTCTTCGCTGATATGCGGAGTGATTGGAGCAAGTATCTTCAGTGTCTCCAGAATAACCTTGTTCACGCAGTAGATTGCTGCATTCTTTGATGGCTCATCGTTGTATACTCTGTGCTTTACATATTCAAGATAATTGTCGCAAAAGTCATTCCAGAAGAATTTCTGGATAGAGCCAAGTGCTGTGTGATATTCGTATTTCTCCATTGCTTCTGTTGCATGTTTTATGGTGGTATTCAATCTTCCCATTATCCACCTGTCAATTGTTGTGAGCTCTGTTTCTTCTGCATTTCCAAGGCCCTCTACGAATTTTGCTGCATTCCATAGTTTTGCAAGGAAGCTCTTGGAGTATTTGATATCCTCATAGCTAAATGGCCTGTCTTTTGCCATGGCACCGCTTAGAGCTGCCCACTGGCGTATTGCATCAACAGGATATTCCTTCTGAAGGTCTGCCGGAGAAATGATGTTCCCAAGGCTCTTGCTCATCTTTTTGCCGTCTGTTGCAAGTACGTTTCCATTCAGGAGTACTGTCTCAAAAGGCTTTTGTTTTGTGAGGGCCACTCCGCTTCTGAATATGGTGTAAAATGCCCAGGTCCTGACAATCTCAACTCCCTGCGGCCTCAGTGAAACAGGATAAAACTTCTTCATCTTCTCCTTATCAGGCCATCCTGCGATTATCAAAGGAGAAATACTTGAGTCAACCCAGCAGTCGCATGTGCTTGTCTCAGGCTTCATCTGGGCTCCACATTCGCATTTTTTTGGCTCTGCCTTCTCTGGATAGAATGGAAGATCATCTGCTGATGCTGTCTTTCCGCATTCGCAGATATAGAACGGAAGCGGGGTTCCGAAAACCCTTTGCCTTGAGATTACCCAGTCCCATTCAGCTCCTTCAACCCAGTCAATAAGGTATGTGATCCCGAATTCAGGAATCCATTCTATCTCATGAGCCATCTCTTTTACTGCCTTTGCAGTTGTTCTGATGTCTGCAAACCACTGAAGCGATGGAATCAGTTCCACAGGGCGCTTGCATCTGTCATGGACCTTGACCATCTGCTTCAGGTCTTCTTTCTTGACAACTTTGTCCCCAAGAATTTCAAGGATCTTCTTCTTTGCCTCAGCTACTTTCAGTCCATTGAGCTCTCCGGCATTGATCATCTTCCCATAGGCATCAATGACCTGAACAAGCGGAAGCTTGTATCTGTGCATCCAGACAACATCCATCTTGTCTCCAAAAGTACAGACCATTACAAGTCCGGACCCAAATTCCTTGTCCACTTCCTTGTCTGCAAATGCAGGAACTTCGGCTCCAAGAGGAGTTTTGATTTTTTTATCCTTGAGATTCTTGTATCTCTCATCTTCTGGATTGTACAATACTGCTCCGCATGCAGCGAGCATCTCAGGCCTTGTTGTTGCAATGATAAGGTCCTCTCCATCAGGACCAGTGAATTTGATATGGTTCAGGACTCCGCTTTTTTCCTCATCATCAAGCTCTGCCTTTGCAACTGCAGAGCCGCATCGTGTGCACCAGTAAACCGGATATTTGTCCCTGTAGACCAATTTGTCCCCATACATCTGGATCAGGGACATCTGGACTTTCTTGTGATAATCAGGATCCATTGTCCTATATTCATATCTCCAGTCAGCAGAAAAGCCCATCTCATTCATCTGCTTTTTCATCCTGGCAATCATGTCATGCGTCCACTCAACGCACTTTTCCCTGAATTCTGCTGGCGGAAGCCTTCCATGCTTTTTTTCAACCTTTACTTCGGTTGGAAACCCTTGCGTGTCCCACCCTTGCGGATAGTAGACATTGAATCCGCGCATTCTCTTGTATCTTGCTGCAAAGTCAAAGAAGCTGTAGGAAAGTACATGGCCCATGTGAAGTTCTCCGCTTGTAAATGGCGGGGGAGTATCAATAGAATATATCTCTTTTGTGCTGTCATTTTCGTCGAACTGGTAAGTTTTGTTCTCCTGCCAGTACTGTTGCCATTTCTCCTCAATACCTCTGTCAAATCTCTTTTGAAGCATAAAAATCAAGAAGTAGTTATCCTTTAGTTTTTAAAAAACCTGTTAAAAAATGAAAAAAATTATGCTATTTGGTCTTCTGAGGTCTTGCGTGGAACCGCCTCCATATAACCTGCCCTGAGCAATCCTCTCATAATTGATTCTCGAATTACCCCGCTTGCAATTACATCTCGTGTAGATCCACCCATGCCATTAATCTCTCTCCAGGCCCCAAGCCGATTAGGGCGATCTGCTCTTCCAGCAAGCCTTGCCAAATATGAAAACTGCTCAGTATTTTCAATTTCCTGTTCACTCATTCCCTGCTGCTGCATTTCTCTAAGCCTGTCTAAAGCTTCCATAGCTCGCGTCTGGGCAGCAGTTCTCATTGCTGAGCTTGCAGGACTGTCAATTAAGGCATCAATGTCAATATCAGGTGTTTCTGTACCCTGTTGTTCTGCAGCTTCCTCTATGTTTATCTGCATTTCCATATTCATGAGGACTTGTGCATCATATACTCCAGATTGGCTCAATGCTCCAAGAGCATCTCTTTTATCTTGTACTGCCAGGTCTCTCAAATATATCTCTAAAAGTCTCCTGTCTCCATCTACCCTGTATCTCTCCCGCTCTTCCTGGTCTTCAATTGTGTCTGCTGCGCGGTCGTTGTTACGTCCTGCTTCAATTGCAAGTTCATCTGCCTGCTGTCTCTCTTCATCAGTTGTTGCGCTTTGTCTCTGCTCATTTGCCTCTGTTGCCTGAATATCTCCCAATCTCTCGCGAAATGCAAGTACACATGTATTCCAGAGCTGCTGGGGATCAATGGTCATGCCTCTCTCCTGGATCCTCTGGTCAAATGCCTGCCTGCTTCCTTCCCCCTGTGCTGCAAAGCCGACAAGTCCTCTAACATCTGTGAGGATCTCTTCTGGTGTCATTGGTTCTTCAGTTAGTACCAAATCACCGCTTGCTATTTGCTCCTGGAGATTTGTAACTGCGCCATCTATTGCATTTTCTCTTCTTACTCTCTCAAGTTCATCTACGCCGGTTTGTGCAACAGCAAACTCCTCCTGCTCCCCACCGCCTTCAACAGTAGCTCTAGCTTCCTGATATCTTGTAGTATAAGTTTCCCAAAGCTCATCTGCATTGTTCTGGATTCCAGAGCTCTGGAGCCTTGCATTAAAGCCTTCGCGCTCTTCTCGGGCAACAAAACCCATTAAAACTTCCAGATCTGAATCACGTGCACTTTGTATGTCCTGTCTTGTAAGTGGATCAGCATCAGCTGGCACTGGCGTATATTCCAAAGGCGGCAATGCTCCTTGCTGCATCTGGTCTCTAATCTGCTGGATTGCCATTTCACTTGCTTGTGCTGCTACAACTTGAGGTCCTGCTGTCACTTCTCCTTCTTCACTTCTTACTGCATCTCTGATTCCCATAATTAGAATTTAAGAAGAAAAATTAAAAAATAGGCTATATTTATGCCCGAGGAGCAACTGGGATAGTGTGCTCTTCTGTTGGCTCTTTGATGACATACATGTTCGGATCAGTAACCCTGTCTCCTGTTTTTGATGCACCAAAGACAAGATATTCTCCATTTTCTCTTGCAGTAGTTGCCCTTGTCTGGCCATCTACTGGAATAACAAGAACATCAGTGTATGGAACATCTTCTCCATCTTCCCGAACTGTTCCTCTTTCGATTACCAGTTTTACCCTGTTTATCTGATGCTCTGTGTTGTCTCTGACAAATGTGACAAATGAATTGAGATCAACTCTCCATGCACGATCCTGTGTTGGAATGTCCACTATAAGTCTTCTCCTATCTGATGGATTATTCAATGTAACTGTGAATGTCACTTCTCTTGGTACTGTTGAATGGTTCCTGTATTCTGGGTCTTCTTCAGTTGGTTGGCGTTCTCCGCCTCTGTACTGTTCAGAGTCCCTGTCCATATCTGATAGGTCCCGCTCAAGAGGAAGTACTAAAATGTCTCTTCCTCCGATTCGTCTCACTGCAGCATTAGCTTTTCTTGAAAACAGAAGTGTTCCAAGTCCTGAGGTCATTGCTGCTCCAACAGCAAGTCCTGTTCCTCCTACCTTGAAGAACTGTCTTCTGCTCATCTCACTGGCCTTCTCGTCTCCGGTCCGTCCAGTTTTTTTATCCTGATTTCGTATCATATTATCCCCTCCCATTACTATTAGAGTATAGAAATCCTTAAAAACAGTACTTTTTACCTGTTTTTTTGATTTTTTGTGCTTTTCCACACAATTAGACAATCTCTTTCGAGCAAAATCAAACAGTAATCCTCATTCCATCCTTTGCAGCAATTGTTTGAACACCACTTTCATTTTCAATTTTTTCTGCTTCTTTTGTGGGGCCATTTCGAAGCATCTTCATTCCAAGATGCGTTATCACTGCTTTTTTTGGCTTCGCTACCTTCAGGATCTTTGCAACATCCCCGCTTGTCAGATGTCCCTGGTACCTGTCGTCCTCTGGCTTGATGCAGTTTACGACCATTATGTCGCAACCTGAAAACGCCTTCCCATAACTCTCATCAAATTCAGTATCTGATATGTAGCCAATTTTTTTTCCTTCAATAGTAATGATGAAACCAAAATTAGGCTCATCATCATGAGTCATCTTGATGATCTCAATTTCAAACTCTCCTTTTTTTGTTTTGAATTTTTTCCTCTCTCCAAATTTTACTTCATATACTTCATCTACTTTCTCAAGATGCCAAGGGCTGATTCCGTTCTCCTCAATCATCTTTGAAGTTGTTATCACAATCCCGTTTTTCTTCAGGCAATAGTGGCTCATGCCCTCAACTAGGACCTGGGCGTCATTGACATGGTCTGTATGATTGTGCGTCACAATAATGCAATCGAGACTAAGTGGATCTTGTTTGTTCTTTACTGATTGAATCAAAGCTCCAGGTCCTGGATCAACATGGATGTTTGCAGATTTAGAATTTATCCGGAACCCGCCGGTGGCCCTGACCTGCTTGATAAGGTTAATCCTGCCGCCGCCTGTTCCAAGAAAAACAATCTCCATAAGGAGACATGGGCTAAAATTATTTAAGTAACTTCACCTTTTTGCAGAACATGCAAACTCCATCAGAACAAGGCTCGCCGCAGCTTTTGCAGCTTTCAAGCTTTGCATCAACTGAATACTTTGCGCGAAGAGCATCTTCCATTTCAATAAAGCTGTTTAGGATCTTGAACTTGGTTCCTGGATATTTTTCTTCAGTCTCATTGAGAATCTTCCTCACCTGGCCTCTGAATGCAAAGCCTGCATAAGGACAGTCCATGTTGTCAAGCTCAATTCCATTTACCATGCAATATACTGCTATTTCTTTTTCCGGAGTTCTCATAAAAGGCCTGATTCTCTGGATGAACTTGCTGCTCTGGCTGATCGGCTCAAGATATCTTGCAAGCCTTGC
>CAZYZZ010000041.1:0-8401 GCA_964651995.1 Microcaldota archaeon | reverse complement strand
TGTGCTGGAAGTGCTTTGGCTGATTGTCAACAGAAGTAAGAAATGGCAGATTGATTGAAGATTCAAGGGTAGTGGAAAGCTCTATCTTTGCTTTTTCAGCAGCTTCCAGGATTCTTTCCTGAGCCTGCTTGTCATTTGATATGTCCACTCCGCTTTCTTTCCTGAACTGGTCTGCAAGGTATTCTGCAACTATCTTGTCCATGTCTGTTCCGCCAAGCTGGGTGTCCCCGTTTGTCGATTTTACCTCGAAGACTCCGCCTCCGAAATCCATGACCGTAACATCGAGTGTTCCCCCACCTAGGTCAAATACAAGGATTTTCAATTCCTTGTCTGACTTGTCAAGACCATATGCAAGGCTTGCAGCAGTAGGCTCATTTACCAGCCTCACAACCTCAAGGCCCGCAATTTCTCCTGCATCCTTGGTTGCCTGCCTTTGGTTGTCATTGAAGTATGCAGGGACAGTGATTACTGCCTTTTCTACTTTCTCTCCGAGGAATTCCTCTGCATCCTTCTTGATTTTCTGCAGAATAAATGCAGAGAGCTCCTGCGGTCTGTAATCCTTGTCAAATATCTTGTATTTGTGGTCTGTTCCCATTTTTCTTTTGAATGCAGTTATAGTTCCCTTTGCATTTGTGATCGCCTGCCTTCTTGCCGGCTCACCGACAATCCTCTGTCCGTCGCGGGTTAGCGCAACATAGCTTGGGAATGCTTTCCCGTATTGCGTAATCCCCTCTGAACTGGGGATGATCTTTGGCCTTCCGCTTTCCAAGTATGCGGCAGCTGAGTTTGAAGTACCCAAATCAATTCCAATTATTTTACTCATTTTTATTTCACCTCTCCTTTTCCAACAACTACTTTAGCGTGTCTCAATATTTTTCCATTGAGCAAGTATCCTTTTTGTACTATCTCTATTATCTTCCCTTCTTCTCCTTCACCTTGTCTTATGGCATCGTGGCGGTATGGGTCAAATGTTTCTCCAAGCGCCTTCATCTCAAAGACTCCCTCCTTTTTCAGAAGATCAGAGAGCTTTGAATATATGAGTTCCATCCCATGCTTGAACTCCTTGTCAGATGCACTCTCCATATGCGAAAAAGCAATCTCAAGCTCATCTACTATTGGAAGTATCTTGTTTAGCATATCTGCTTTTGAAGATTCTCTCAGAGCAACATTTTCTTTTTCTGTTCTTTTCTTATAATTTTCAAAGTCTGCTCTTAGCCTGAGAATCTGATCTTCAAGATCCTTGATCTTTTTCGGACCTTCAAGCTCTTTGACGTCCTTGTGCTCCACAAGTTCCACATCATCATGCAGTGGAAGCGAGCCTTTTTTCTCCGCTTCTATCTTTGGATTTTCTTCTTCCGTATGATCACCTAAAAATAAAAAAAGAGGGTTATTTGACCTTTACCTCTTTCTTCTCTTCTTTCTCTCCAACTTTCTTCAGGGTGATTCTGAGGATGCCATCCTTATATTCAGCATCAACATCATCCGGATTCACTTCCACCGGAAGCCCAATCTTCCTTCCGAAGCTGGTATAGCTTCTCTCGCAATGGTAATAGTTCTTCTTTTTTTCTTCAAGGTTTTCTTTTCTCTCAGCACTTATTTCTATGCTGTCTTTGTCAACCTTGATTTTTATGTCTTCTTTTTCAAGACCAGGCATTTCCATGCTGACCTTTAATGAATCTTCAAGGTCTTCGATGTCTGCCAGCGGTACCCGCTGTCCAAATCCCATCATAGAATGCCCTTCTCTTCCTGCCTCAAAGAAATCCGCGAACATCTCGTCCATTTCTTTTTGCAGTCTCCTCATTTCCCTAAAAGGTTCATACTTTGTTGGTAATCCCATCTTATCACCTTTCAAAATTTCAGATCTGTACAATCCAAAATTTTAACAAATTGTTTAATATTTAGAAGGTTTTTTAAAATTTTATGTTCTTTATCAAATATGGCAGACAAGCGCTATTACCGCCAGGTGATCATCCGCTATATTTCAGTTCCAAGCGAGGACGAAGACCTTAACGAGGGCATTGACTGGATTTATCAGTGCCTTGGCCTTGGTGATGATCGTGACGAGGTTGGGAAACTTGTCTTTCGCGCGCTTGTCAAGGCAAGCCACAATGATTCTGGAATCTCATCTCGCGACATAGCGCAGCTTGGTGAAGTGAGCCAGGCTGCAATTATATATCATCTCAATCTCTTTAAACGATCTGGTCTGGTCGTAAAGGACGGGCGCAGCTATTATCTTCGAGGACACACACTTGAGAATACCCTTGAAGAGATGGAGAGCGATATGGTTCGCCGTTTTGGAAAATTAAAAAAAATAGCAAAAAAAATAGATGGCTACTTTCCGTAGCTTAGCACTATGTTGAACTCCTTGTCGTAAGGAAGCGGTTCCCAGAAAGTTTCTGATGCTTTTCCTGTTTTTTCATCGACAGCAAGAGCCATTGCCTTTGTATAGTCATTTCCAAGCGCCTGCTTGTCAATGATCTCATAGTGGACTGTTACGACATCGCTCACAAGGCTTATCTCTTCGGTCTGGTCGATCTTCAGAACAAACCAGTAAGTGCCTGGAGTAAGTTTTACCTTATCCTCGTAATCAAACTTAATCCAATTCTCAGAAAGTGTTGTTGCGTCTATTGGCAGGGTCTTTGTTGAAACAAGCGAACCGATCTCTCCGCCGCTGTCCTCTCTTATCTCCAGGACAATCTTGGAGCTTGGCTGCGTGTGGGAGCTTTGTCTTTTCATATAGATCCTCACCTGGCCAACCTCAACTTCGCTTTCAATGTCATGTGCCAGCGCTATCCATCTCTTGAATGAGAATGATTCATATCCAGTGCCCATTGTCTCCTGGTTTCCAAGAGGGCTGACCTCCCATTCCCTTGAGAACAGTGTTTCTCCTTCGCTGTCTACTTTCACATCTACTGTTCCGTCCCTAATTGCAGGAACCTGGAATTCGACAGGGGTAGTTGCATTTTCGCTGACTGTTTTGCTATCTACCGATTTTCCATCAACACTGAGGACAAAAGTTTTCCCGGCAGCACAGGTTACTGTTGCAACAAGGCCTTCTTCCTTGGAAAATACTCCATCTTCCAGCTCTGAGAATGAGTAGTCTGGTGTGCACTCTTCAGCCGGAGCAGTTGGAACTCCAGGTATCATTGGAGCATCATCTTTTTTATCTTCTGGAGCACTGCCTGTACATCCAAATACAAGCAATGCTGCTAAAATAAAGATTACAAATCTCATAAATAACCTCCAGAAAGGTATTTGTGAGTACAAAATAAAAATTAGTATCTTGAAACGATTTCGCGCACTCCGTCTATCCATCCCTTGACATATGCTTCCCACTCAAGGTTTGTCTCGCCTTGGAGCACTCGAAAGTGCACTTCCTCATTTCCTGGAAGTACGTTGTCTTCATATTCCTCTGGGTTGATCTCGCTCCATTCTCTCATTTCAAAGTAGTCTGCACTGTCTGATGCCCAGATTCTGCCTCTCTCAAGACCTATAAGATAAGACTTGGTTTCACTGGCTCCCTTGTGTTTCACAAGACTGTCCAGCATTTTGTCCATGATATCAGCCATAATCTTATCCTCGTATATTAAATTCCTCAATTATCATATATAAATCTTGGTATTTTGTTGTAAAAAACGTGTAATAATATATATGGTTGAAACTATTTATAAATATATCTGAAAACCCACTTTCTAACACAAATAGATAATTTTTCTGAGAAAACGCCCAGAATACACCTGGGTGGACCTGAATATGAAAAAATAAGCGCCTCGACCGGGGTTCGAACCCGGGTCGCGAGAGATCTGTTTCGCCAGACGACCCGTTTTGGGCCGCCTTTTTCTAAAAGGCGGAATGACAGTCTCGTATGCTAACCATTTCGCGCTTTGAATCACTCAAAACTCAAAGCTCTACACTACCGAGGCATAATAAGCAGAACAATTCTAGTTGGTCAGTTTTAAAAATCAATCGTTGGGCTTTTTCAACCATTTTATAAATCTTAGGTAGGCCTAACATCACATGAGCAAAAAACGAAGCCCTGAGATTGAGGAATATCTCGAGGCTCTTGTGCGCTACCAGGAAGTAGAAAAAAAGCCAAAAGTGAAAGATCTTGCCAAGGACCTTGGCGTATCATCTGCCAGCGTCAGTGAAATGCTCAAAAAACTGTCAAAAGAAGGCCTTGTAAAATATGAGCGCTATGGCGAGGTGCAGCTTACCAAGAAAGGAGCTTCCCTTGGAAAGAAAGTTCTTCGAAAGCACCGTCTCATAGAGCGGTTCCTTGGATTTATCGGGGTAAAAAAAACCAATATCCACAAGGAAGCATGTGTATTGGAGCATGCCCTTTCCGACGATGTTGAGTCTGCCCTTCGTGGAGTGATGTCAGACTCCTCCATTGGAACGCGAAGGAGGCTTTGCGATCTGCTTCGGGGGGATTCTGGCACCATAGTTTCCATCGAAGGTGGGAAGGCCAGCTCCAAGAGACTTATTGATCTTGGCCTCACTCCTGGAACAAAAGTTACTGTTGCAAGAGCCTCATCACGGGCAGGTCCGGTTGAGCTGCATGTCCGCTCCTCATGCCTTGCAATCGGAAGGGGACTTGCCCGCAAGATCTTTGTTGAGGTTAAAAAATGAGGATCGCACTTGCTGGAAATGCAAATGTCGGAAAATCCGCCCTCTTCAACCACCTTACCGGACTTCATCAGCACATGGGCAACTGGCCTGGAAAAACAATTGAAAAAGCAGAAGGAAGGCTGAATTTCAAAGGAACTGAAATCGATATAATCGATCTTCCTGGAATCTATTCTCTCTCGACATTTTCAACTGAAGAGCTCATCTCAAGGGAATACATCGCAAAGCAAAAGCCAGAAGTTGTGATCAATGTTGTTGATGCATCTGTGCTTGAGCGAAATCTTTTCTTTACCCTCCAGCTTCTTGAGCTCGATGTTCCGGTCGTAATAGCGCTTAATATGATGGACATTGCCCGCTCCCGCGGCATTAAAATCGATGTTGAAAAACTTTCCAAAAAACTGGGAGTTCCAGTAATTCCGATCATTGCAACAAAGGGCTCTGGCGTCACAAAGCTTATGAAGGCGGCAGTCCATGCTCCTTCTAAAAAACTAAAAATCCTATATTCAAAGAAGATTGAGGGCCACATAAAAGAGCTTACTGCTGCAATCGATAAATTAAATCTTGACTATCCATCGCGCTGGGTCGCAGTAAAGCTTCTTGAGCATGATCCGAAGATAACAAAACTAATCGAAAAAACAGATCCAAAAGTTGCCAGGCTAGCCTCAAAATCAATTGCAAAAATAGAAAAAACATTTGGCAAGTCTGGTTCTGTTCTCATTCCTTCTGAGCGTTATTCCCGGTCTGAGCTGATTGCAAGGAGCTGCATGGTTCTTCGAAGTGCAGAAATCCCGATAACCCAAAGGCTTGATTCGATTCTGCTTCACAGATATGCCGGATATTTTTTCATGCTTTTAATTGCTGCAATTTCATTCTATTCATTATTTAGTCTAGGCGATTTTACTTCTGAATTGCTGCTTGAATTCTTCGGTTCTCTCAAGCAGGTTCTTCATGATTATTTCGGAATAGGCATTGCACAGGAAATATTTATCGAAGGTGTAGTGGAAGGTCTTATAGCAGGTCTTTCCATTGCGCTTCCATATCTGATTCCATTCTATATCATCCTTGCGATCCTGGAAGATTCCGGCTATCTTGCCAGGATGGCATTTCTCATGGATGCTGTGATGCAAAAGATGGGAATGCACGGAAAAGCATTCATCCCTCTGCTCCTTGCATATGGCTGCAATGTCCCTGCATGCCTCTCATGCAGGATCCTTGAGACTCAAAGAAGCAGATTGCTTGCCTCTTTTGTTGTGACCTTGGTTCCATGCGCTGCAGTTACAGTAGTTATCATGGGCCTTGTTGCAACCTATGTTGGCATTGAATGGGCACTTGCGCTGTATGGCCTTAATCTTCTTGTGATTCTGGTTTTGGGTAGGATTGCATTCAAGCTCCTTCCAGGAGAGCCAGTTGGCCTGATCATGGAGATGCCATGCTATAAAATTCCATCCTTATGGAACATTGCAATCCAGTCATGGAGGAGGCTCCATGCATTTGTCTTCATGGCATTTCCGATAATAATCGTTTCAACATTCCTGATGAAAGTTACAGAGCTTCTTGGCCTTCTCGGGCCTATATCTGATATGCTAAGCCCTGTTACTGTTGACTGGCTTGGCCTTCCCGCGATCGTGGGGATCACATTGATATTCGGGGTTCTTCGAAAAGAGCTTGCCCTGATAATGCTGGCAGCACTCCTTGGAACAGAAGTGTTTGATTCGGTTTTAACTCCTGTCCAGATGATCACATTTGCAGTAGTTACCATGTTCTATGTGCCGTGTGTTGCAACTGTCGCAGCCCTGAAAAAAGAGCAGGGATGGAAAAATGCAATTTTAATATCAATCTTCGAAATTATCTTTGCAATTGTCCTTGCTGGGATTATCTCGAGGCTACTGCAGATGTATTTTTTCCAGGTGTAATTTATGATTGATCTTCACATCCACACAACGGCTTCAGACGGGATTTACTCCTTAGAGCAAATTATAAAAAAAGCAGAAGATGCTAAACTATCTGCAATTGCAATTACTGACCATGATACGATAAAAAGCGCAGAGAGAATCCCCACCATCAATACCTCCATTGAAGTCATTCCGGGAATCGAGCTGTCTGTTTATGATAACACTCTTGGATATATGGACCTTCATGTAGTGGGGCTCTTCCTTGATACAAAATCACCGGAGCTACTATCCACTCTAACCGGGCTGTCTAAGGAACGCGATGATCAAAAAAAGGCAATAATCTCCAAGCTCAACAAACTTGGCTATCAGATTACATTTGAAGATGCAAAGAAATTTGCCAAGTCCTCCATGGGACGTCCTCATATTGCAAAAGCACTTATAGAAAAATATCCTGATAAATTCAAAAGCATCCCGCAGGTTTTTGACGAATTGCTTGATGCAGGGCAACCTGGATTTGCAGAGCGCACAAATTTCTTTTCACTTGAAGAAGCGATCAATGTCATCCATGCTGCTTCCGGAAAGGCAATCCTTGCCCATCCATTTCTATTTACAGAAATCCGCTCATGCAAATATGATCTTGAGAAATTGCTCAATGATTTCAAAAGGCTTGGCGGAGACGGGATAGAATCTGTTTATGATTATGCTACTAATTATCCCTATTATGATTATACTTCTGAGGACAATGAGAGGATGTACGAGATTCTGCATGATTTTGCAGAGAAACTTAATCTGCTTGAGAGCGGAGGCTCTGACTATCATGCGCCTGGAAAAGGTCCTGAGCCAGGTACTTTCGGTCCTCCAGATGAGTTCCTAATGAGGTTAAAAACAAGCCGATAATCAGAATCTCTTGGGAGAAATTCTCGTGATTGCCCTGATTTGCCAAAATGGAAAACATTTATAAGAGCCTTAACATAATCTATTAACTGGTTCTTGAATTTTTTGGGTTTTCGCTCAGAAGATTTAATGCCCAACAGTCCTTTGGCGCAAAGTCTGCTCCAATTGGAAACTTGGTCCCAAGAGATGAAAGTTTCATGACAAAGATAAAGAGGGCACTAGTAAGTGTTTTTGATAAAACAAATGTGGTTGAGCTTGCACAAGTTCTTTCGAAGCATGGTGTAGATATACTCTCAAGCGGAGGGAGTGCAAAGCTTCTTTCTGAAAACAACATCAAAGTAACTGATGTTTCAGAATATACCGGTTCCCCTGAGATGATGGACGGCAGGGTCAAAACTCTACACCCAAAAATCCATGGAGGAATACTGGCTGACCGGACCAATCCGAAGCATGTGGAAGAAGCAGAGAAGAACGGCATTGGATTCATTGATCTTGTCGTAGTTAATCTCTATCCTTTTGAAGAGACCATCAAAAATGGAGCTTCTCTTGCAGATACGATTGAAAAGATAGATATAGGAGGACCGACTCTTGTCCGTGCTGCTGCTAAAAACTACCAGAACGTTGCTGTTGTAGTAAGTCCAGCTTCCTATGAAAAAGTAATATCAGAGCTAAACGAAACAGGTGAAGTCTCAAGCCAAACAAGGGAAGCGCTTGCGCTTGAAGCCTGGATGCATATATCGCACTATGATGCTGTAATTGAAAATCATTTCAGGAAAGTATTTTCCAATTCAAGCAAGTACCCATATTATCTTACGATTTCTTTCCGCAAAAACCAGGATCTTCGCTATGGCGAGAATCCCCACCAGACTGCTGCATTCTATGTCGATGACCTTTACAAGGAATCATCAATTGCAAATGCAAAACAGCTTCAGGGAAAGAAGTTGTCCTACAATAATATCCTTGATGCAAACTCTGCACTTGCACTAATC